>JAZUIT010000383.1:0-2237 GCA_045642385.1 Acutalibacteraceae bacterium | reverse complement strand
AAGTATAAATACATATTAACAGCTTCGGCAATAAGCATGGTAATCAAAACAAAGAGAACCGCCAGAAGCTTGTGCTTAAAGGGGTTGCTGTAAAGAAGGCATGCCTGAGTCAACAGCATAGCAATATACAGGAAAAATCCAAACGGATTTTTCAGAGGAAGAAAACAGGGTATAAAATAGATTACAGCACAGACGGCGTGGACAAGTATATCGGTTGACTTTTTGCGTTTGTGTGTCAGGACCCTGTCGAAGAATATGCACCAAATACAAAAGGTAAGAATGTTGGATATATAATAAGCGGGGGATTCAACTATAAAATCAATTATTGCAATCATATTTTCTCCTGGATATCAGGTGCGTTATAAACCGACTATACTAATGCATATTAAAACGCATAATTAGCGCAGAGAGTTAAGGAACGCTTCTTTTGCACCGGGTTTACATGCTCTGCTGATTGGGATGTCAGTTCCGCAGGATAGTTTAAATGAATTAGAGTTCATGGTTTGAATTGCGTTTACATTAACCCAATAGCTCTGGTGGCAATGGATGAACAGATTTTCCGGAAAGGTTGACAGAAGATTACACGGAGATTGATTAGTGACGTATACGCCGTTCTTCGTATGTACGATACTTTTGTGCCGGTCTCTTTCAATATAAATCAAATCGTCTGATGAGACCTTTACGCTGGATGAGCCGCTTTTTACCACCGTATAGTATTGAGGGCTCTTTAGGCTGTCTATTGCTTTTGCCAATGCACCGGAGAGGCGGTCTTCAAGCTGTGACTTGAGTACGAAATAAATGTGCTCTGTATCATACACATCGGGTGCATAACCGATATAACTTGAGATGAAGATTATCTTGCAGTCCGGTGCGGTGCGATTCAACTCTTTCGCAAGACTTATCCCGTCAATATCAGGCATCTGAATGTCCAGCAGAGCTATATCCGGAGCACTGTTTTCGTCGTCAATGCTGAATAAAAGCTCGTTTGCAGAGCCGTATTCCGCGATACTGAACGGCTGTCCTTTCAGAATGCCTTTGATAATTTTTTCGGTGTGTTGAATATGAACTTTGTCGTCATCACAGATCGCTATCCGAAGCATGTTTACTACCTCATATAAGGGAATATTTCACTATTGACAGTATACACTATATATTCAATTATACAACAAAAAGCGCGCAAAAATTTGCCAAAAATGCAAAAATTTTGTCTAATTATGAAAAATAATAACACAAAATGAACTATGACTGTATTGCGAAATTATTAAAAAATTTTAATTAATTCAAGCAGGGAAGTAGTAATCGTGCTCAACATCTGTGTTATTTCGAATGACAATGCAGAACTTATTATATTTGAAAATCAGATAGGCGGATATTTACGTTTTAACGTTAATTTGAATGAAGTTGCTGAATTCAGAAGCAACCAGCTGGTTATCTGCAACGGAGATAAAATACCATGCAGCCGTGCAAATCAGAAGGCGGTCAAAAATGCATTTGAAGTCTTACAGGAGCGCAGAAAAAATTCGTAAAAATGCACCTGAATGCCGGGCCCCGATAAAGGAACCCGGCATTTAATTTTTGGCAGTTTTTGAGCAAAAAATGCATATTTTTTAACGAAAAGCAAAAGATGTGCAATTTCGTACCAATAATGCAGAGACAAGCATAAATTGGAAATTATATGCTAAAATACGTTGGTTTTAAATTAATATAGTATGTGAAATTTGCTGCTTGCGAAAATGTGCATTGAATTATAGCCTTGTTAATGTTCGCATAAAAACTGCCGCAAATACAATTTGCGATGTGTTTCTTGTTTTTTGTTAAAATATAAGAAGGAATAGCCTTGTAAATTGGAAAAGATCGGTATATAATACATTAAATATTTATATTTAAAATTAATGTATATTGGGTTTTTATGCGCTTAATAGAATAATTGATTGCACTTTTCGTTTTTTTGAAAACGTTTGAAGATTGGAACGGAGAGAAAACTGTGAACGTTAAAGAGTACGACTCAACTAAAAAAATGTCACGTTTAAGGCATAATATATATTTACGAAGCGTCAAGCTTATTAACATTATTCTTGTTACAATTCCATTTGCAATGTGTTGGTATATGTATTACCAGAATGGTGTAACAACCGACTTTACAAAAACCAACGGGTGGATGCTTGTTCTGCTGTTTACGGTGCTGTATTTCCTGCTTGCGCGTGTATATGACGGACTACAGGTATCCCTGCACCGTA
>JAZUIT010000382.1:0-3527 GCA_045642385.1 Acutalibacteraceae bacterium | reverse complement strand
AATTTATAAAAAATGTTTGTAAAGCTGAAAACTTACAAATTGTTCATAACTATGTTCAAAATGTCAATAACCTTGAAATATCAAGGAAAATTAAGTAAAGTAATTGACTTTACGAACATAGAACTGTCGAAAAAATCAATATTCTGTCAATGAATATGTAATTTGTTAAAAAAATAACATTGCAAGTTACAGGAAAATTTTTCGGAAAAAATAATTATTATAACAAACAAAGCTTTATTTTTTGAATTTATGTCAACTGTGAAATTGCACAATAATTAAAAAATATTTTGGCTATTTTTTTTATTAATAAATAGGTTGACAAAGCAATATATTTATGATACAATTTAGCACATAAAAGCTTAAAAGTGCTAAACTAATAAAATGCAAGGAATGAATTGTTATGGTTATTACAGATTTATTAAGACGAAATGCCAAAGAGCAACCGGACGAAGTTGCATTGGTGGAAATTAACGGTGAAAAGTTACCGGAAAAAAGAATTACATGGAGAGATTTTGAGCTTGCCGAAATTCAGCAGGGTGACCAGTACCGCAGGTCAATGACATGGAAAGAATTTGATTTAAAGGCAAACCGTTTTTCAAACCTTCTCACCGTAAAGGGTGTTAAAAAGGGTGATAAGGTTGCAATACTTCTTATGAATTCACTTGAATGGCTGCCGATATATTTCGGTGTACTTAAAATCGGTGCTTTGGCAGTTCCCATGAATTTCAGATATACAGCGGACGAGATAAGCTACTGTGCAAACCTTGCAGATGTTTCTGTATTGATTTTTGGTCCCGAATTTACGGGCAGGGTTGAAAGATGCCTTGAAGATATGCCGAATGTGCAGACATTATTATATGTAGGTAATGATGTTCCGATTTTTGCGGAGAGCTATTATAAGCTGTCTGATGTTTGTTCGGATGTTGACCCGATGTTGGAGCTTACCGAGGAAGACGAAGCCGCAATTTATTTTTCTTCCGGAACAACAGGCTTCCCCAAAGCTATTTTGCACGCGCATAAGGCTTTGTATTCCTCCTGCTGTACCGAGCAAAACCACCACGGACAGAAAAAGGGCGACAATTTCCTTTGTATTCCGCCTCTTTACCATACGGGAGCAAAAATGCACTGGTTCGGCAGTTTGCTTTCCGGCAGTAAGGCTGTTTTGTTAAAGGGTGTTACTCCCGAAACAATTTTAAGAACCGTATCGGATGAGCATATTACTATAGTATGGCTTTTGGTTCCATGGGCTCAGGATATTCTTGATGCAATTGACAGGGGAGATGTAAAGCTTGAGGATTACGAGTTAAGTCAGTGGAGACTTATGCATATCGGCGCTCAGCCCGTGCCGCCCAGTCTTATAAAGCGTTGGAAAAAGGTATTCCCCAACCACGAATATGATACAAACTACGGTTTGAGCGAATCAATCGGTCCCGGCTGTGTTCACCTCGGAATTGAAAATATCCATAAGGTTGGTGCAATAGGTAAGGCAGGTTATCTGTGGGAAATTGAAATAATCGACCCCGAAACAGGGAAACCGGTTGAGCAGGGCAAGGTAGGCGAGCTTAAAGTAAAAGGCCCCGGGGTTATGCGTTGTTATTATAAAAATCCCGAAGCCACCGCAGAAGTGTTAAAGGACGGCTGGCTCTACACCGGTGATATGGCAATGATGGACGAGGACGGCTTTGTGTTCCTTGTTGACAGAAAGAAGGATGTTATAATTTCCGGCGGTGAAAATATTTATCCCGTTCAGATTGAGGACTATCTCCGTAAAAATGATAAGATTAAGGATGTGGCTGTTATCGGACTTGCCGACCACAGATTGGGCGAAATTGCCGCCGCAATTATCGAATTAAAACCGGGCATGGAATCAACGGAAGAAGAAATTAACGATTTCTGCAAACAGCTTCCTCGATACAAGCGTCCCAAAAAGGTTATTTTTGCCGAAGTACCCCGTAATCCTACGGGTAAAATAGAAAAACCGAAATTGAGAGAAAAATACGGTGCTACAAGATTGGTTGAAGCACAGAACAGGGGTTGATAATAATGACAGATAATAAGCGTTGGTCAAGACTTATATTAGGCGCGGTAATATTATTCTTTGCGGGTATTATCTATGCGTGGAGTGTTATCAAAGCTCCGTTTGCAAGTGAGTTTGGTTGGGGTACAACCGAACTCGGTTTAAACTATACATTAACAATGTGTTTCTTTTGCTTAGGCGGTTTTATTTCGGGACTTGTAGCAAAGAAAGTTTCCGCAAAGATAAGAATGGCAATCAGCGGTTTACTTGTATTTGCAGGCTTCTTTATTACATCAACACTTAACGGAAACAATCCTGTGTTACTGTACTTAGGTTACGGCGTTATGGCAGGTTTGGGTATAGGTGTTGTATATAACATAGCAATTTCACTTACAAGTTCCTGGTTTCAGGATAAAAAAGGACTTTGCTCCGGCATACTTATGATGGCATTCGGTTTCAGCTCGTTTGTTCTCGGCAAGCTTGCGGATAAGCTTTTCAAGGTTGATTCATTCGGCTGGAGAAAGGTTTATCTGGTTTACGGTATAGTAATCGGTGCAATAATTATTATAGGCGGCTTGCTTATTAAAGGTTATGAACAAGATAATACAGGCAACAAGGAGCTTTCCGATGAGGGCGAATTTACAACTGCACAGATGGTTAAAAGAGCTTCGTTCTGGCAGATATTTGTTTTCATTCTTTTGGTTGCGGCTGTGGGCGGAATTGCTTTAAGCTTCGGTAAGGATGTTATTCTTTCCTTTGATAATTCGGAATCGGCTCAGAGTTTGGCGGTTACAATAGCAAGTATGTTGGCAATCCTCAACGGCTTGGGAAGAATTTCCTCCGGTGCCATTTTTGATAAGTTGGGTGTCAGAAAAACTCAGCTTATTACAAGTGCAGTTGCCATAGCTGCTCCCCTTATAACTTACTTGGGTCTTGTGTCAAATGTCAGGGTTGTAGGTATTATCGGTGTTTGCCTTTGCGGTTTTTCTTACGGCTTTGCACCCACAGTCGGTGCGGCGATGATAGGCGCGTTTTACGGCAAAAAGAGTTTCTCCCTAAACTTTGCAATGCTCAACTTAAATCTTATTCCCTCGGCATTTTATGCTACAATAGTAGGTAAGCTGTTGGATTCGGGTTCAACCTTTGCAACTGTATTTTTAATTCTTGTAATTTGTTCGGTTGTAGGATTGGTTGATAATATATTTATCAAAAAAGCATAGTTTACGGAAATGTAAAAAAATGGACAGACCGAAAAAGCCTTATTAAGGTTTTAAGATTTTAACGGCTTTTTCTATCAACTTTTTGCCCCTTGATATATCTTAATATAATCTGCGGGGCAAGAAAGTTGATTCTGTCCGATTTTTTCATATTTCCTTGGAATGAGGTATATTTCAGGTGATATGATGAAAAACAGTAAAATTGCAATATTAAGTGTTATGGCTTCCGGAGCTTTGTGGGGAGTCATAAGTTTTTTTATAAGGGCGTTGGATGCAGGCGGACTTAATTCTTT
>JAZUIT010000381.1:0-4026 GCA_045642385.1 Acutalibacteraceae bacterium | reverse complement strand
CAACCTTATATATGTTGATGCCGTTGACCGCTTCCTTGACAAGCTTGCCGGAGTTGACGACCCCGAAGCAAAGCGTAAAATAATCGGCAAGGAATTTATTGATGTATTTGCGGAAGAAGCCAAAAAGCTTGACGGGATTTCATTCCTCGCTCAGGGAACGATTTATCCCGATATCCTCGAAAGTGACGGCGTTAAGTCTCACCACAATGTCGGCGGATTGCCTGAAGAACTCAATTTTGAGCTTGTTGAACCCGTAAAATTCCTCTATAAAGACGAAGTCAGAATGGTCGGAAAGGTTCTCGGTCTTCCCGATAACATGGTATACCGTCAGCCGTTCCCCGGTCCCGGTCTCGGCGTTCGCTGTGTCGGAGCAATAACAAGAGACAGACTTGAAGCTGTAAGAGAATCCGATGCTATCCTCCGTGAAGAGTTTGCAAAGGCAGGTCTTGAGGGTGTTGTATGGCAGTACTTCACCGCTATTCCCGACATCAAGTCAACAGGCATCAAGGACGGTCAGCGTTACATGGGCTGGGCAGTAGTTATCCGTGCCGTAAACACAACAGACGCTATCGTTGTTACAGTTCCCGAGCTTTCAATGTCGCTCCTGTTTAAAATTCGCGACAGAATCATCAAAGAAGTCCCCGGCGTAAACCGCGTTCTCTTTGATATGTCCGAAAAGCCCGTTTCCACAATCGAGTGGGAATAAGAAACAAAACCCGAAAAGTGGCGTAAATACGGCATTTTTCAGAGCTGCAAAGTCAAAATGATACTATTTTGATACGGTTTTATAAATTCTCACAGTAAATTTCATATATAAGAGGTAATCCCTCCTATGTAGAATGCTTAATTCGCATAGGAGGGATTTTTGTGTTTTATGTTACTTTTTCGGAGTACGATTCGGGAAAGCGGCTTCCATCCACTCGATGTACTCATCCGGAGTAATGATACCGTTTGAACATTCATCACGCTTGGACATAGCCTGATATTTCCATTTTTTGAAGTCTGCTTCTTTAATCTGCCTGACCTTAACTCTTGCAGCATAGCGTTTGTAGTATTTATTGTAAATAGGAATCGCTTTGTCGTCCGCTATTTTTGCTTTGTAGTTTTCCTGCGCCGCAAGCTCCTGACAGTTTCGCGTTTCACCTTCGGCAATACGGTCGCAGTAGTTGGTATCATAGTTTCCCTTCATAATGAAGTATTTGCCGCAGCGTTTACATTTACGAAATCTGACATTCTGTTCAAGCATCTTGGTCAGTTCCAATTCGAGCATTTCAGGTATTGTTCTGAAATTATACTTAACACTCATAAAGAACGGATGACGCAAATGCATCAGCAATGAATACCCCGTCAGGCCGATTTTTTCTCCGAATTCTTTTTCTTCTTCTGTCAGTTCTTTATCAAGGCTGATAATAGCCTCAATAACTTTTTCGGTTGGAGCACCAAAAGGCATCTCTTTTCCGCTCATTTTGTTCCTTGAGATTTCAAGTTCTTCTTTCCTTTCAAAGAAGGATGGCAAATCGTGAGCTTCTCTGTATATGCTTAATCTTTCACTCGGATATTTATTTCCGAGTATATCAGGATAGAAATCTTCATCATAACAAAACTTAATTAGCTCCCGATATTCTTTTTGAAGCTCTAACAAGTAATTTCCGTATCTTTGAATACGTTGTTTTGCGGAAAAAGCATATCCGTTGAAAACCGGCGGACATATTGCAGTATATAAAGAAGAATAGAGTACTTTTTTCAAATCAAGAAAAGCCCCTTTCATATTATGCATTTGAAATGCTTTATTGGTGCGGGCTTAGACTTGGTGAACTGTTAGCTTTAACAATCGAGGATTTTGATTTTGAAAAGAAAACGGTTCACATAACAAAATCGCTTCAGCGAATAAGCGGCGAAAATATTATAACTGATCCGAAAACACCGAAGAGCAAGCGTGTTATTCAGATGCCGGATTTCTTAGTTGATGAAATACAGGATTATTACAAAAGTCTATACGGCTATTCTGAAAAAGATTTACTGTTTCCGATAACCAAAAGTTACCTTCATTGTGAAATGAAACGCGGCTGTAAAGAAACGGGAGTCAAACGAATCCGTATTCACGATTTAAGGCATAGCCATGTTTCTCTTCTTATTGAAATGGGCTTTTCGGCAGTTGCCATAGCGAACCGTGTCGGGCATGAAAGTATAGATATAACTTACAGATATGCTCATATGTTCCCGACAACACAAATAGAAATTGCAGACAAATTAAACATTGAGAGGATGGATTAAAATGCAAAAACAAAATGAACACAACCGTATCAGAAACATTACAGTTGGATTTCGGGTATCCGAAGAAGAAAACAGACAGATAAATGAGATGGTTTCCGTTTCAGGACTTCCGAAACAGGAATACTGCTATCGTCGCTGTATGAACCGGGAACTGACTGTTCTGCCGAATCCGAGAGTCTTTAAAGGCTTGAAAACAGTTATGAACGATATGATTTTTGAACTGAAAAGGATAGCCGATGCCTCCGAACTTACCTGTGAAAATCTCGAAAGCTTAGCCCTTATTCTTACAGCATTAACAGGGCTGAAAGGAGATACAAATGGCGAATAAAAAAGAAAAGATTGCTCCTGAAACACTTGTTGGCGCAAGTGAAGAGCAACCTAATCCATCAAATATTGACGATATTATATCCGATTTTGAGAAAGAAATCAATACTCCGATTGAAGATTATGAGGAATATTTTCGGGAACAAAGACGGCAGTTGCTTCCGGGATATCTTAAAGCTGTGTCCATGACTGAGCTTTATGACACAACCTTTGATTCTCAGTTACCTCTTATCGACGGACTTTTGTGTCGTGGCACTTACCTTTTTGTGGGAGCTCCTAAATTAGGAAAAAGCTTTTTTATGGCGCAGATCGCCTATCATGTCAGCACAGGAACCCCGCTTTGGGGACACGAAGTTCGTAAAAGTCCTGTTTTATATTTTGCGTTGGAAGACGATTACGCCCGTTTACAAAAACGATTATATCAAATGTTCGGAGCCGAAAGCACTGAAAATTTATATTTCGCAACAGAAAGCAAAACTGTAAACGAAGGTCTCAGAGACCAAATTCAAACATTCATGCAAGACCACCCGACAACAGGACTTATTATAATTGACACTTTGAAAAGAGTTCGTGAAAGCAATGCCGGCAATTTTAGTTATGCAAATGACTATGATATCGTGGCTCAGTTGAAAGCTATTGCAGACAGTTATAAGGTTACTATGCTGATAGTTCATCACACCCGAAAACAAGATTCAAGTGATAAGTTTGATACCATTTCCGGTACAAACGGTCTCTTGGGTGCGGCGGACGGTGCTATGCTTTTATACAAAATTGACCGCACAAGCAGCAGAGGTTTTCTTGATATTACCGGCAGAGACCAACAAGATTTAAGAATGATTCTTGAGCGCAATCCGGAGACATTAACTTGGGATTGTTTAAAATCAACAACTGAACTTTGGAAGGCTCCTGCAGATCCGTTGATAGAACAAATCTCAAACTTTCTTCTTTCGGTCGGTGATGTTTGGGTCGGTACACCGACAGAGTTATGCGATGCACTTAAACTTGAGATGAAACCCAACGCACTGTCTTTAAAACTAAATGTTAATGCTTCTCTTATGCTGACAGATTACAACATTTCTTATCAAAGTAAGCGGTGTCACGAAGGACGAAGAATCCTGCTTCGACGGGTTGAACCTGTCCCGGCGTGACGATGCGTGACGGTCGTGTCGATGATTTTGATAGCAGCGGCGGTGTCCAAAACACCGACACCATCGACACGGATCGTCACGGAAAAGTTTCCGGAGTGTGCAGACAGTGCCTTTTTCAAAGGCGGCTCTTTGCCACTCAGGGAGCCCACGACATCTTTACAGCCGAAGTGCTGAAAGTGTCATAGTGGGTTACACACTTTGAAAAAGATGTGTAACAAGAATCAGTGTAATCCTGTCAGAAAAAAGGAAGTGAAAATTTTGACGAAAACCAATTTCTGTG
>JAZUIT010000380.1:0-7231 GCA_045642385.1 Acutalibacteraceae bacterium | reverse complement strand
AATCGTGATTATTATAACTGAAACAAAACGGGTCGGCATACCACTGAAACTCCGTTGATTTGAGTACAGTATAGCCGGGTCTGTTGCTTTCTGATGGCAACGGTGTTTTTTCATTAATGTATCTGTATCCGATTTCCCAGGAATCACCGTAAAACAACTTTTGTAATATTTTGTTCATTATTATACATAACCTTTCATAATATATAGAATATTTTACCACTTTATATATTTTTTTTCAAGTTAAATATATAAACGGGTAATAAAAATATCAAAAGCTTACATTAAAATTAGAAAAAATTACAAAAAATATTGCATTTTTTATAAAAGTTGTGTATAATACCATTGTATATTTGTATATATGTGAGGAAGAATTAATGACATATAAAGAATTACACAAGCTTAAACGGGAAGAACTTTTGGAAATGATGATAAGTCTTTCCAAGGAAAATGAAAAGCTGAAAAAAAAATTAAGTGATGCTGAGGACAAGCTTAAAAGCCGTGAAATCTTTTTATATAAAGCCGGTTCTATTGCCGAAGCTTCATTAGCGCTCAATGGTGTATTTGAAGCTGCGCAGAAAGCTTGTGATCAATATGTTGAAAATATTAACAGAACAAATGAAGAATGTGAAGAAATTCTCAGAACAGCCAAAACTGCATCTGCAAGAATTATTTCCGATGCCCGTAAAGCTGCACAGAGAATAATTGAGGAAGCAAAACAGGAAACGGATCATAATGAAAGAAATATGTCAGAAAGTTAAATCAATTTTGAATAAAATAATTGTTCCGTTTTTCATACGGTTATTTAAACCTGAATCTGCAACGAAAAAACACAAAGATATTTCCGTTGATGAAATACCGAATATTTCTATGCTCGAAGAAGAATTGGAACGGGAAAAACACAAGAAAATGTACGGTAAAACACTGAAAAGTACGATGTATACTCTTATTGTGGTGTCTGCGGTTGCTGTGCTTATCGCAACAATATTTTTTCCGGTTCTTAAAATCTACGGTGCATCGATGGCACCCACGGTAAAAGAGGGTGAAATAATAATTGCATTGAAAAGCAAAAATTTTGATAACGGTGATGTTGTTGCATTATGGTACGGCAATAAATTGCTTGTTAAAAGAATTATTGCTACACCGGGTCAATGGGTCAACATTGATGCAGACGGTGATGTTTATATTGACGGTAAAAAAATCGAAGAATCCTATGTAAGTAATAAATCGTTGGGTGACTGTAATGTGGAGCTGCCTTTACAGGTTCCGGAAGGTAAATATTTTGTCTTAGGTGACCACAGAAACATATCACAGGACAGTCGTAATTCGGTTGTCGGTTGCATAACGAAAGAGGATATTGTGGGAAGGCTTATTTTAAGAGTATGGCCTTTTAACGAAATAAAAAAGTTTGACTGATTATCAGAGAAAGACACGGTATGTTCTATGGATGCAAATCTGTTTGTACGGATTAAATCTTACATAACTGAACATAAACGAAACAAACGGTGGCGGATTATCGTTACTGTTTTGGCTGTTGTTGTTTCTTTGACAACTGCGTACATTTTAGGTACACCTGCTCACACAATGACGAGCGAAACATATTGCGGGCATGAGGAACATATTGAGCATTGTGAGGAATGTTACGAAAAGCAAATGGTTCTGATTTGTGAAATTGATGAAGATGAGAATCATACCCACACAGATGCCTGTTACGAAGAAAAGGAAATTCTTGTTTGTAATAAAGAAATTCATGAACATACATTACAGTGCTTTTCAAATCCGAAAGCGGATGTGGAAAACGAGAAAATTTGGAAAGAAAGCATAAATTCTGCGAAGTTTTCAAATAATTGGGGAGAAAATATTGTTTCGGTTGCCGTAACTCAATTAGGATATAGCGAAAGCGCAGAAAACTTCCTTGCAAGTGATGACGGACAGATAAAAGGATATAACCGGTATGGTGCTTTTTGCGGTGATGATTACTGCGACTGGGGAATTTCTTTCTGTCAGTTTTGCTTGAAGTATGCCGGTATACCCGGTGAATGCTTTGAAAATGCAATGCGAAGCGATGAATGGGTAGAAAAGCTTCGTGAAAACGGATATTTTAAGGATGAAAAATACAATCCTAAGGTCGGGGATGTTGTATTTCTCAACGATGATAAGGTTAAAAATTCCGCCGGTATCATTGAAAAAATAAACTGTGATAAAGACGGTAAAACTGAGAATTTAGAAATTATTGAAGGAAATTTTGATGATACGGTTGCAAGAACAACTGTTGAACTTAAAGACAATAATATTAAGGGATATTGTGAAGTACCCTTAAACCCCGAGCAGACCTTTGATATTTCAACAAAATTGCAAAACGGTACTGTTGTAACCGTCAGCGGTGATGCTTCATACTTACCTTGTTCGTCGGATGAGCTTACTTTAACAGTTAAGCATATTAAAAATTCCGATGCAGATAAATTTATCGACAGAGCCTTAACAAAATTAAATAGTAAATATTCAAATCACAGGTACTGGCTTTTTGATATTAATTTAACACAAACCGACCCGAAAACCAAAAAGAAAACCGATATTGATTCCGTTAAAAATATGAAGCTTTCATTTTCGGAAATTAATATGGATAATTCTGTTAAATCAATGGAAATACTGTCTGTTGATGAGGAAAAATCTGTTGCACAGGTGCTTGATACCGAAAGTGAAGATACAAATGCAATAAGCACTCAAACGGATGATTTCTCGGAATATGTGCTTGCGCTTATGGCGACGGGTGAAACAAACATTACTTCAATATCGGGTAATTTGAGCAGCGGCAGTTATTGTCTGACAAGAGATATTACCATAAGCAGTACGGTGAATTTTTCAAATAAAAATATTACAATTAATTTAAACGGACATAAAATAACCTGTTCTTCTAATCCGGCTTTCAGAGTTCAGGGCGGTAATGTTACATTCTATGACAGTACCACTCCCACCGAAACCGTTACACGGACAAGCGGTACGGAGTTCGGAAAAACTGCGACCTACAACAACGGCACACTTACATACTATGTAACAGAAACACAGGTTACTGATGATGAAACGGGAGCTACTCAGGAAACGCTTGTAAAGCATACTGTAACAAAAGGCGGTATGATTGTAGGAAACAAAAACGGCAGAGCCTTTGAGGTTACAAACGGCGGTAAATTAAATCTTAACACAGGTTGCTTTGTTTGCAATTTCAAAAATGATAACGGCGGTGCAATTTATCTTAATGCGAATAATTCAACATTGAATCTTAACGGCGGTGTTATTGCGGCAAATTCCTCCAACAACGGCGGAGCTGTTTATATGGACGGTTACACGACTGCTAATATTACGAGCGGCGCAATTTCCGGTAACACAGCCACAGGTGACGGTGGAGGCGGTATTTATGCCAAGCGTGAAACATGGGACAATGCCGGAAATGTATATGCAACAATTAATCTCACCGGCGGTTACATAACTAACAATTATTCATCCAACGGCGATTACTGGGCAGGCGGCGGCGGTATTCAACTTGAACACCGTGCAAAAGTTGTTATGTCGGGTGGTTATGTGACATCCAATAAAGCAGCCGGTGGCGGCGGTGGAATAAAAACCCGTCAGGACTGGGGCGGCGGTGAAAGCGGTCGAGTTGAAATGACCGGCGGATTCATTACTGCAAATAACTGTATAGGTGCCGAGGGCGGCGGACTTAATATTAATGCCGGCGGTTCTATGTATATGGAAGCGGGCTATATTACCAACAATATGGCAGGAACCGGTATAAACGACGATACATTCCAGCACTGGGGCGGCGGAGGTATGTTTTGCAGTGAGAACAGCTCTTCAATCGTAATTCTAAATTCACTTGTTACAAATAATGCGGCAGGCGGTTTCGGCGGCGGTGTCGCAGGTTGTTCAACAGGTAGAATTAAAACAGCTACGGATTCCGGTGCAGGTATATTTGATAATGAGGCTTTGGGTGAACATACATCCGGCGGTGAATCAACAAAAAATGAAGACCACTATTATGCCGCTGAAAATGAAGCATTTATGTCACATGGCTATGAAGACTATTTCTGCGCACTTGCTTCAAATGTATCCGGCGGAATGTTAGGCGGCGGTGCGGCAAAATGGGAAGGAACATCGGACGGTGTACCGGTAAGCACCGACAGCCCGGATGATGTAATTGTGGGCGGTTCAGTTACGGGACTTACAAGCCATGCCACGGATGAAGATAAGAATAAGGCAAAAACAGCGGCAAGGTCATACTTTAACGGAAACGAATCCCCGACCCACGGCGGCGGGATTCTTGCAAACGGATATCTTGTTATGGGTAATGTTGAAAGATTTGAGGTTTATTCCAGATTACAGCTTGAAGGATTAAGGAAAAAGCTTACCACCGAAACGGGTGCGGAAATTACACAGGAACCGGGTTCGTTTGCGTTTGTGGTTGTGGATGAGTACGGCGAAGAATATGCCCGCGGTACCAATGCGGCGGACGGCTCAATCACATTAGACAGAAGATTGTCTTTTACTTCGGCAGGTACTTTTACATATTATCTCTATGAAATACCGGTTGATAACGGCGGTTTACTGTGTGACACCACAAAGTACAAAATAGAGGTCACGGTACAGGAACAGGTGAACGGTGATAAGGTTCCGTGGACAGATATTTCCACATACTATTATCATTTTACAAATGTTAAAGTTACGGATATGTCAACCAATACCGTTTTGTACAATAATAACCCGGGAAATGATGATGCACACGCAATAAGCATTTCACCGTTGGGAAGCAAGATTTTTACCAACAGGCTTTTAACATCATATAAGGAAACGGGAACAACACCGCCCAATATGTATGTAAGCGTTTCAAAATCCTGGACAACCACTACGGGCAGACCGTCAAGTATCAGCGTAAGCTTATATAAAAACGGTGTATCTCAGGAAACGGTAACTCTTAATTCCCGTAATAACTGGAAATATACATGGAGCGGTTTGGAGCCGGATGCGACCTATACGGTTGCAGAAAATGCGGTAAACGGTTTTGTTCCTGATTACAGTTATGCATATACTTATGATACAAGTGTCATCGAAAGTGATAATAATAACGGGGCATTGATATACAGACTCAGTAACGGTTATTATACATTGATTAACAACGACAGCCAGCTTGTAGCCGGCGGACAGTATATTATTTCAAGCTCGGACGGTAAATATTTACTTGCTATTACTCAGGCTCACGAGGATGCGTTTTTATCCGGAGATGATAAAGCATCTGCAACAAGAGATGACAGCAGGATGAGATATAAAAATGAGAATATCCCGGATAACTGTGTATTCATCTGCCGTAATCTCAACCGTGACGGTTATCAGTACCGCTATCTTGAAAATCAGGGCGTAAATTCATTCCCCCTGGTACAGATAAGCTCATCCGGAAAAGCCTTAAAGGGTACAAACAGTAACTGGTATTCTTCACCGTTCAGAATTTCCAACGGACAGCTTCAGGGTCAGCTTTGTCCCGATAGCTGGCAATCGGGAAATCAGTGGAGATATGTAATATGGGACGGTTCATCCTTTGATACAGCTACAAGTATCTCCAAAATTACTTATGAGCAGATAAGTGCGGCACATAAAAATTATACGATTACAAATACTCCTGAAACACAGGCGGAATACACACTTGTAATAAGAAAATGTGAAAAGGGAAATGCAAACCGTGTGCTTGCAGGTGCCGTATTTGAAATAAGAAACGGTAACACTCCGCTTAAATTTACAAAAGTTTCGGACGGCTGTTACAGATATTCACAAAACGGAAATCTCACACAGCTTACTACATCTACAAAGGGTACAATCCGTATTATCGGTATGAAAAGCGGTACTTACACCGTAACGGAAATATCACCGCCTGACGGTTATATCAAAGCCGCAGATAAAACGGTTACCTTAGATGCCAATACCCCCGACCGAACTCTCGAAGTTCAAATTGAGGACGAAAAATTTGTTTATGTTATGCCTGAAACAGGCGGTATGGGTGTCACACTATTTTATACATTAGGCTCAGGTTTAATTCTTTGTGCCATGATGTACGGTATTTGGAGAAGGTTTAAACGAAGAAAGGAGGTTTATTAATACCTCCGGTGCGGCAATTCGTGTAGAGCTTCCCGGCGAATACCAAATATAGAAAGTATGCAAAAATAAAAAATGAAAGGAAGTATTATTATGAAAAAGATTTTTGCAGTAGTTCTTTCCCTCGCACTTGTTCTTAGTTTTACTGCGGTAGCATTTGCTGCTGAAAGTACACCGACAGAACATACCTACAAAGCATACCAGATTTTTAAAGGTACATTAGATTCCAATACAAATGAACTCAAAGACATCACTTGGGGTTCAGGAATCGACAGCACAAATTTCCTCGCAGCATTGCAAGCAGACACCACATTCGGTGACACATTTGATGCTTGCAAAACAGCCGCAGAAGTTGCAGCAATTCTCGGTGACCCCGATAATGCAGTAACTTGGGCAGACAATTCTGACAATGCAAAGCTTTTCGCAAGACTTGCATTCCGGAATAAGATAGGTGACGGTACAGCTGTTTCCAGCGGTGACACATCTCTCGCAGCAGGTTACTATCTTGTTGTTGATACAACAGAATTTGAAAATGATGATGAAACAGGTACATACAGAAACCTTGCTCTCCTTCAGATGACAGGTAACGGTACATTTGATATCGAGCAGAAAACATCCGTTCCCACATTGCAGAAGAAAGTTAAGGATATCAATGATTCTACCGAAACAGAGCCTACCGGTTGGCAGGACAGCGCTGACTATGATATCGGTGATACAATCCCCTTCCAGATTACAGCAACATTGGGTGATGATATTGCTGAGTATGAAACCTATAAGCTCGTTTTCCACGATACGGGTTGTGAAGGACTTAAAGTTAATGACGAATCTTTTGAAGTCAGCATTGACGGTAAGGCTGCTCTTGATGAGAGTAAATACAGTGTTGATGTAGATGAAGACGGTATCAATTTTACAGTTACAATCAACGATGTAATAGCTGAAGGTGCAACAGCAGATTCGGTTATCACAGTTTATTACGAGGCTGAACTTACCGAAGCTGCTGATATCGGTTTACCCGGTAACCCCAACGAAGCATATCTTGAATATTCGAGCAACCCCAATTATATCAGCGAAACACTTACTCCAAATGAAGACGAAGAAT
>JAZUIT010000379.1:0-4037 GCA_045642385.1 Acutalibacteraceae bacterium | reverse complement strand
TCAAAACCGGAGGACTTGCCAAGAGCGTATTCGCAGCGCACTAAGGAATGAGGTGATGACTTTGGCTGCATATATTTCTGTACCCAGAGATTTATCTAAGGTAAAGACAAAAGTATTTATCAATCTGACAAAGAGGCAGTTGATATGCTTCGGCGGCGGTGCTGCCGTCGGATTGCCGCTGTTCTTTTTGACCCGTTCTCATATCGGAACGAGTGCGGCGGCAATATTGATGGTTATGACGATGATTCCGTTTTTGCTCTTTGCAATGTACGAAAAGAATGGAAGACCGTTTGAGCTTGTTGCAAGAGATATGATAAATGTCATTTTCATCAAACCGAAGCAAAGACCGTATAAGACGCAGAACTATTATTCAATGCTTATGAAGCAAAACAAACTCGACAGGGAGGTTAAAACAAATGTCGAAAGACAGAAACAAAGCACGGGAAAACCTGTTAAGTAAAATCTTTGACCGTGCAAAAGGAAATGAAGAAGAATTGTCCGCACAGCAGAGCATACCGTTTGACAGAATGTTCAAAGACGGAATTTGCCGAGTTGCGGACAATTTTTATACGAAAACGGTAAAGTTTTCGGACATCAATTATCAGATAAGTTCAAACGAGGATAAGAACACTATTTTCGATTCGTGGTGCGATTTCCTTAATTATTTTGATTCTTCGGTTAAGTTTCAGTTTTTATTTGTAAACTCTAACGGAGCGACAGACAGTTTTGCACAGGGTATCCGCATACCGTCAAGAAACGACGGTTTTGCGGATATTGCGGCAGAGTATCAGTCGTTTCTCCGTGAACAGCTTTCAAAAGGCAATAACGGACTGGTGAAGACAAAATATCTTACCTTCGGCATAGAATCGAACAGCATAAAAAATGCCAAGCCGAGACTTGAAAGGATTGAAGCAGATATTCTTCAGAATTTCAAAAAGCTCGGTGTTGTGGCGGAGCCGGTCAACGGATATGAGCGATTGAGGCTTATGCACCGTATTTTTCACATGGGTGAGAAAACACCGTTCCGTTTCGATTGGAACAAGCTCACGGAAAGCGGTTTGTCAGTAAAGGATTACATAGCTCCGAGTTCCTTTGAATTTAAGAACGGAAAAGAATTTTGCGTAGGTCACAAGGTTGGTGCGGTATCGTTTCTTCAGATACTTGCACCGGAGCTAAACGACAGACTTTTGGCAGATTTCCTTGATATGGAGTCTAACATCGTTGTTTCGATGCACATTCAATCCGTGGATCAGGTGAAAGCGATTAAGACCGTTAAGCGTAAGATTACGGACTTGCAGAAAAGCAAAATCGAGGAACAGAAAAAGGCTGTAAGAAGCGGTTACGATATGGATATAATTCCCTCTGACCTTGCTACTTACAACGAAGAAGCGGTGAGACTGTTGCAGGATTTGCAAAGCCGCAATGAAAGAATGTTTTTGCTCACCTTCATCGTGCTCAATGTTGCCGAGAATAAGCAGCAGCTTGATAACAATATTTTTCAGGCATCGAGCATTGCACAAAAATATAACTGTAACCTCACAAGACTTGACTTTCAGCAGGAGGAAGGGCTTATGTCCTGCCTGCCTCTGGGCTTGAATCAGATAGATATTCAGCGGGGCTTGACTACATCAAGCGTCGCTATTTTTATCCCTTTCACCACACAGGAATTATTCCAGTCCGGTGCGGAAGCTCTGTATTGCGGGCTGAACGCTTTGTCAAACAATATCATAATGGTTGACAGAAAACTGCTTAAAAATCCCAACGGTCTTATCTTGGGCACACCCGGCTCCGGCAAATCTTTCTCGGCAAAAAGAGAAATATCCAATGTGTTCCTGGTTACGGATGATGATGTAATTATCTGTGACCCCGAAGCGGAATACGGGGAGCTTGTTGAACACCTCGGCGGGCAGGTAATTAAAATATCTCCCGTTTCGCAGGATTATATCAACCCCATGGATTTGAATCTGAATTATTCAGAGGATGAAAACCCGCTCACTCTCAAAAGTGATTTTATACTTTCCCTTTGTGAGTTAATTGTCGGCGGCAAAGAAGGCTTGCAGCCTGTTGAAAAAACCATTATCGACAGATGCGTCAGAATGGTTTACCGGGAATATATGCAAGACCCCGTGCCTGAAAAAATGCCGATACTTGAAGATCTTTACGATGAACTGAGAAAGCAGGATGAAAAAGAGGCTCAGTATCTTGCAACGGCACTTGAAATCTATGTAACGGGTTCGCTGAATGTTTTTAATCATCGCACCAATGTAGATATTAAAAGCCGTATTGTCAGCTACGACATCAAGGAGCTCGGCAAACAGCTTAAAAAAATCGGTATGCTGATTGTGCAAGACCAAGTGTGGAACAGGGTCACGGTGAACCGTGAAGCCCACAAATCCACACGCTATTATATCGACGAAATGCACCTGCTGTTGAAAGAGGAGCAAACGGCGGCATACACCGTGGAGATTTGGAAGCGTTTTCGTAAGTGGGGCGGTATTCCCACCGGAATAACGCAAAATGTCAAAGACCTGCTTTCGTCAAGAGAAATCGAAAATATCTTTGAAAATTCCGATTATATCTATATGTTAAATCAGGCGGCAGGCGACAGACAGATTCTTGCAAAACAACTTAACATATCTCCCCATCAGCTTTCTTATGTAACATCTTCGGGTGAGGGTGAAGGGCTTTTGTTCTACGGCTCTACGATAATTCCCTTTGTTGACAGATTCCCCAAGGATACAATGTTATACCGTATTATGACTACTAAGCCGCAGGAGAAACTTGAGGCGTAAAAGTGTGGTGATAAATACGGTAAACAGCAGAGATTTTTATAACGAAAAAGCATCCGAAGTTTTTGATGAAAAAGTCCGTGACGAGCTGCTTGAAAGGCTTGAGGAAATCCGGGAGGATATTCTCGTTCGTCACGGCTTTTATTTCAATTTTGAAGATGTTTATCTCAGAAAACATAACGAAATGGTAATAAATATTTATTGAACAGGAGGTCATATATGACGAATAACGAAAACAGTAAAATCATACGCACAACCTACAATCATCCCGACTACGGCACTCTGAGAGTGGTTTTTGACGGCACTGACATTTACTACTGTGCCAGAGATATTACGAGAATCCTTGAAATCGGCGGTCACGATACCGTGAATGACCTTTGCAGTAAGGTGGTTAAGCAGGTTCACGAAACCAACGGCGGAATTCATGTTATGAACTTTATTCCGTTTAATGATGTTTACCGCCTTTATCTTCACAGCCGCAGACCCGGCAAAGATGCTTTCCTTAAATCGCTTCATAATCTTGAAGACGAGTTTTACGGCGACCTTCAGAGCAAAAGCAACGAAAAGGAAGAGCTTTACGAGGATGGCCACGATGAAAAGTATCTTGAACTCCTTGAGAAAATCGGCTGCAAGCCCGATGAAAATACGGATGAGCTTACCGACGATGTAATGGATGATATTTTACTTTCATTTGTCGATATTCTCTGTGATTTTGCGGAGTTGCTGCTTGGCTTTGTAGGGAATTAAAATGCCCGCAAAACATAAGCTGAATTTTACTGCTGATGAAACGGGGGCAAGGGTTGAAAAACTGTCAGCCAATGCCCCCAAAACAAAAAGCGGAAAAAAACCGAAAAAGTCAATGAAGGTAAAGAAAAATCTTCAATTTGAAGAAAACAAACCGAAACCGTCAAGCAAATTCAGAGATACAATGAAGGATACGGCGAAAGAAATGCCCGGAAAAACGGTTTCAAATATTGCCCATTCCAAAATTGAAGATTCAGCCGATGACAATGTTTCGGTTGAAGCTGTAAACAAAGGCTCTGTTATTGCCGAAGATACAAGCAGAACAGTGAGAACCTATAACCGCAGAAGGCACAGGAATGTTTCCGACGAAAGCACAAAAAAGACCCGTGAAGAACGGGCGGCACAGCGTAATGAACGCAGAATTGACCGTGAAAATATCAATGAACGGTATGAGCGAAAGCAAGCTGAAATAAAGGCGAATAACCCGGAAGCCAAATCCAACCC
>JAZUIT010000378.1:0-3545 GCA_045642385.1 Acutalibacteraceae bacterium | reverse complement strand
CTTTGGCTTGTGTGGATGCCGGTGGGGATAAAATCAGAATTAATCCCGGAAATATCGGTTCAAGTGTCAGGGTAAGGCAGGTGGCAGATGCCTGCAATAAAAAAAATATCCCCATAAGAATAGGTGTAAATTCAGGTTCGGTTGAAAAAGAATTACTTCAAAAATTCGGCGGTCCCACCCCCGAAGCTATGGCACAAAGTGCTATGAAGCATGTAAAGCTTTTGGAGGAATGTGATTTTACAAATATTGTAGTTTCCATTAAATCCTCCGATGTAAAAACCACCGTTGAAGCTTACAGAAAGGTTGCCGAAATGTGCGATTATCCTTTGCATTTGGGTGT
This sequence comes from Acutalibacteraceae bacterium, assembly GCA_045642385.1. Lineage (GTDB taxonomy): Bacteria > Bacillota > Clostridia > Oscillospirales > Acutalibacteraceae > RGIG2945. Next base: position 3,205 of record JAZUIT010000378.1, on the reverse strand, counting down.
CACGGAGGCAGGTACATATAATCAGGGAATTATAAAATCTGCGGCAGGTATAGGTTCGCTTTTGCTTGACGGAATAGGTGATACAATAAGGGTTTCTTTAACTGCCGACCCGGTAAAAGAAGTCTACGCCGCAAATGATATTTTAAAAGCAATCGGAATGAAAAACAACTGTGTCCGCATAGTTTCCTGTCCCACCTGCGGACGGACAAAAATAGATTTGATTGACCTTGCAAACCGTGTAGAAGATGCTTTGAAAGATGTACATAAGAATATTAAGGTCGCCGTAATGGGCTGTGCGGTAAACGGTCCCGGCGAAGCAAGGGAAGCGGATATAGGAATTGCCGGCGGTGACGGTTGCGGTCTGATTTTCAAAAAAGGTGAAATTATTAAAAAAGTTCCCGAAGGAAAAATATTTGAAGAATTGTTAAAGGAAATTGAAAAATTATAATGAAAAAATTTTCGGAAATATTTAAAGAATATACGGATGAAAATTTAATAACGGTTTTCGGAAATTGCGATATAAAAACCGTGTCGGTTGATTTGGGTGAAAGAAGCTTGAATTTGGAGCTTTATTCCGAAAATTATATCGGAAAATCTTTGCTTAAAAGCCTTGACAAAAATTTAAAAGCAAGCTTACGGCTTTTAAAATCCGATATAAAAATAACCTTTGATAAATCCGCTTTTACAATGAAATGTATTCCGGATTTGTTTGAGATTATCAGGGAAAATATCCCTGCCGCAAACGGTTTTCTCAATGATGCACTATGTGAGCTGTCGGAAAATAAGCTTGAAATAAAGCTTGAACACGGCGGCTGTGATATTTTAATGTCTTCGGGCTGTGACAAGTTTATTAATAAATATCTTAATACAACTTTTGGTGTGAATCCCGAGGTTGTTTTCAGCGGCAAAACTCAGATGACACAGGACAGTCCCGAAGTCATAAAAATGATTGAGGAAAGCACCCCGAAAATTCAGGTAAAAGAGGAGAAAAAGGAAAAGCCTGCTCCGAAAACCAGAACTTATGAGGATTTGCCCATAAATGTTGATTATCCGAAATTGCTTTTGGGCAGTAAGATAAAAGAGAAACCCACACCCTTAAAGGATGTTTCCGCTATGGACGGAAAGGTTGTGGTTTACGGTGATATTTTTGAAATTGATGTTCACGATACCCGTGACGGAAGAAGCTCCATTGTGTCTTTTGACATAACGGATTATACAGGTTCTTTCACTGTAAAGCTCTTTGATAGAAAAGAAAATCTAAAAGAAATTATCCCCAATTTATCTGTGGGCAAAACCGTACTTATTAAAGGTTCAATGATTTTTGATAAGTATATGAAAGACTACTGCATTTCCCCCAACTCAATTTCGCTTATTACGAGGATTGAAAAAGAGGACAATGCTCCGAAAAAAAGAGTTGAACTGCATTTACATACAACTATGTCGGAATTTGACGGTGTAACCGGTGCGGAGAAACTCGTAAAAAGGGCGGCAAAATGGGGACATACTGCTATTGCAATTACCGACCACGGTGTTGTACAGGCTTTCCCCGAGGCTATGAATGCGGCGGCTGAAACGGGTACAAAAATCATATACGGTGTAGAAGGTTATCTCCTTGACGATATGGCTCCCGGTTATGACCCGGAGGCAAAGAACAAAACCTATCACATAATAATTCTTGCAAAAAATCTTGTGGGACTTAAAAATTTATATAAACTTATTTCCTATTCAAATGTTGAATGTTTCAAAAGACATCCGCGTATGCCCCGTTCAAAAATTCTTGAATGGCGTGACGGACTTGTTATCGGCAGTGCCTGCGAAGCGGGTGAACTGTACAGGGCAATTTTAGAGGGCGCAGACCACGAAAAACAGCTTGAAATTGCAAGGTTTTATGATTATCTTGAAATTCAGCCCAACGGCAACAATGAATTTATGGTGCGTGACGGAATTTTGCCCGATATGACTGCTATTGAGAATATAAACCGTGCCATAATTGCTCTGGCGGACGAGCTTAATATTCCTGTTGTAGCAACAGGTGATGTTCATTTTATGGACAAGACCGACAGCGTTTACCGTGCAATTTTAATGGCTTCCAAAGGCTTTAAGGATGCGGACTTGCAAGCACCCTTATATTTCAGAACAACCGAAGAAATGCTTGATGAATTTAAATATTTGGGTGAAGAAACCGCCTACGAGGTTGTTGTTGAAAACACAAATAAAATTGCGGATATGATTGAGGTCATAAGACCTATTCCCGAGGGTAACTATCCACCCAGCATTGAAGGCTCCGAGGAAGAATTAAGGCGAATTTGTTACGAAAGAACAGAGGGTATTTACGGGTCACCTTTGCCGAAGATTATTGAAGAACGGCTTGAAAAGGAATTAAATTCCATTATCAAAAACGGATTTGCCGTTTTGTATATAATTGCACAGAAGCTTGTTAAAAATTCCGAGGAACACGGATATTATGTGGGTTCGAGAGGTTCTGTCGGTTCATCATTTGTTGCCAATGCGGCAGGTATTTCCGAGGTTAATCCCCTTTATCCCCACTATCTTTGCAAGGATTGTAAATATTCCGAATTTGTTACTGACGGAAGCTACGGTTCGGGCTTCGATATGCCACCGAAAAACTGTCCGCACTGCGGAAAACAGATGGCTCGTGATGGTCACGATATTCCCTTTGAAACATTCTTGGGCTTCAACGGTGACAAACAGCCGGATATTGACCTTAACTTTTCCGGCGAATATCAGTTTTATGCCCACAGATATACGGAAGAATTGTTCGGCACTTCCCATGTTTTCAAAGCCGGTACAATAGGTACGGTTGCGGAAAAAACCGCTTACGGATATGTTAAAAAATACCTTGACGAAAGAGGCAAGGTAGTAAATAAAGCTGAGGAAAACAGGCTGATAAAAGGCTGTGTCGGTGTAAAAAGAACCACCGGTCAGCACCCCGGAGGTATGGTTATTGTCCCTGCCGCAAACGATGCGGAGGATTTCACCCCAATACAATACCCGGCAAATGATGCCGCAAAGGGTAAAACCACGCACTTCGATTTCCACGCTCTGCACGATACGATTTTGAAGCTTGATAATCTCGGTCATGATGTTCCGTCACTTTATAAGCATTTGGAAGATTTAACCCACATTTCCGTAATGGATGCGGATGTGTGCGACCCGAAATTATATGAAATGATTGTAAGCCCCG
>JAZUIT010000377.1:0-2070 GCA_045642385.1 Acutalibacteraceae bacterium | reverse complement strand
ATATCCTTTGTTCTTTTCAGATACAGAGTAAGGAGTGTTTCGTCCGGATCGGTAATGACACCGTTTTTGACGGTCGCTATCGGAGTGTCTTCCGACATCAATGTTCCCGTGATATTCTGCATATTCCGCACCGCCTTTCGTTTGAAATTATCGGTTTTTATTCCTTCGGGGGTTGCTTTCAGTTCTTTCAGTTTTTCCTGAAGCTCATGACGGCGATCAACCGAGGCACGAACCTCTGAAAGCTCATCTGCCTTGATATATTTGCTCTTGACTTTGCCGTCCTCTGTCCATTGCAGATAGAAGCGTTCTTTACCGCTTATGACCTTTCGGGAAATATATCCGCCGGGACAGTTTTCAAGTTCCTTTTCAAGAGCCGCAATCTGTTCTGCGATACTGCTCATACACCCACCGCCGTTTCTTTGGAGTTGATGTCGGTATTATAACCTATTTTTCCGCAAAAGTCAATAGGTTATCATATTTTAAGTTTCCCCATTTTTCAGTTGCAAAAGTGGAAAAAATCCTTTGTTTATGCAGGATTACGGGTTGTTTAAAATTGAAATTTTAGGCAAAAAAGTAGTGCAAAACTTCTTTAAAAATGGTATAATGTAATTGACAAAAACACTACCAAAAAAGGAGTTTTGCACTATGACACAGTATACCACACTTAACCACAATTTGAAAAGAGGAATTTTTGGATTTTGTGAAAAAATTTCAAAAAATCTTTCAAAACCACAACAAAAATTTGTTTCACAGATGCTTTTCGGTTTACTTTGCAGTCAGGATTGCAAGCTTTCAGGTATTGCAAGAAGTCTTGACGAGAAAATAAGTTTGAAAAAAGCAATAGAAAGATTATCCCGAAACCTTAAAAACTTTGAAAATGGTGGAAAACTTTTTGAGAATTATTTAAAATCTATTAAAAATGTTATTGGGGATAAAAGTATTTTGGTAATAGACGGCAGTGACATCACCAAAAACTGTGCAACCAAAATGGAATGTATCGCATCTGTACGTGACGGCAGTACCGGTGAATACCGAAACGGTTACCATACTATGGGGATAACGGCATTAACATCCGAAAAGAGACTGCCTATTCCCGTATACAATAAGATTTATTCAAGCGAAGAAGCCGGTTTTATCAGTGAGGATGAAGAAGTGTTGAACGGTTTACGGTTTTTAAGTCAGCACTTTAAGAAAAGCAATATCCGTGCGTTCGACAGAGGTTTTGACAATAACCGTTATTACAACTATTTAATTTCTCATAAAGAAAACTTTATTATTCGAGCCAAGAAAAACAGAGATGTTATCTACAAAGGTAAGAGGATAAATATATTAAAACTCGCACATCAATTTAAGGGGAAATACGCTCTTAAATTCAAAAAGAAAAACGGAGTATCAGCAGACCTTAAAACAACAATTATACCCATTAAATTGCCCTGTAAGCCGCAGAAAGAGTTAAATTTGGTAGTTTGTTACGGCTTTGGTGAAGAACCAATGCTTTTAATAACCAATCTGAAAAGCGAAGACAAAAGACTCAGTGTAGCCATTGTAAAAGTATATCTTATGCGTTGGAAGATTGAAGAATACTACCGTTTTAAAAAGCAACAATTCAACTTTGAAGATTTACGGGTGCGTTCCTTAAATTCCATACGGAATTTAGACTTGCTTTTAACGATTGCAATCGGATATATCGGGTTAATCAGTGAAAAATCCACCGAACAAATTACCGTTATGCAACTGATAAACTGTTCAAAACGGATTTTTGACACAAATAAATTCATTTTCTATGCCGTTGCCGACGGTTTGTTTTTCATACTCTCAAAATATAAGCAAGGGATTAAAGATTTCCTGTCTCAAAAACCAAAAATCCAGTCTTTGCAACTATCTTTCCCGGATTTGCTCGACTGTGCTTGAAAAAATGGGGAAACTCAAATCCTTGTAGACCTTGACAAGCGAGCCGAAGACAAAACCACATCCAATGTGCTGATTCTCGGCAATTCGGGACAGGGCAAATCTTATCTGCTAAAATTGCTCCTTACTAACATTCGTGAATCGGGTAAGCATATAATCTGC
>JAZUIT010000376.1:0-2826 GCA_045642385.1 Acutalibacteraceae bacterium | reverse complement strand
CATAATCTTCTGCAATAAGTACGCCGTCCATCATATAATAGAGATAATACTTACCTGCATTTTCGCCTGACTTAACCTTAAGACGACCAAACTCAATATCGTAGTATTGACCGGTCTGCAAAGCCTTAGGAAGAGCAGCCTTCGGTCCCATACCGGGTCTTAACCAAATGTATCCGTTCGGATAATCGGAAGTTGCACCGTATGTCTGAACACCGAACATATAATCAAAACCGCTGTTTGCGTTAAGTGTATCAAAGCAAAGCTGTGAATTTACGCCGGTAACCGGTTTCCAACGGAATTTTAAGATTGCAGAATAGGAATCTGTCGGATTAGCATAGGTGAACGTCTTTGAACCGAGCTGAATCTCATCTGCAACACGGGCGCCGTTATCCAACAAATCAAAATAACTTACATCTGCGTAATCCTCATAGGAATCGGGAGCAGGTATTGCACTTATCTTATTGCCCTTGCTGCTCCAGTCATCAAGCATAATTTCGTTTGAAATACGGCATGGTGTGCCGGCAGAAGAGTAATTACCGCTTACGTCAACAGAAGTGTAGGTTTCCTGAATGAGCTTGCCGTCAACCTTTAAGTAAACATAATATTCTCCGCCGTGCTCAGCTGCGCTTTCGGCAACCTTCAAACGTCCGAACTCGATATCGTAACGATTACCCTGAGTAGCCGGAGTATCCATATCAACCAAAAGTTTCGAGTCGGTCGGTTTAAGGTGCCAAGCACCGTTTGGTCCTGCACCATTATCATTAGGATTCTTAACCCATACGCCGAAGGGATAAGATATGCTGTTACCTGTTCCGCTTCTGTCGAATGAGAACTGAATTCCGTTAGCAGAGCCTGCTGTCCAACGGAATTTAAGCTTTACGGAATATGACGGAGATGTTGCGTTATAGGTAAGGTCATTTCCGCCGCCGAATACAAATCCTTCGGGACTTAACGGGAATTTATTCTTATACAAATCGGAATATTCGATTTCATCATACTGATAATACTTGCCGTCAACAAAGCCCTCGCCGGGAGTTGTTGCTTCTTCATAAAGAGAAGGAATTTCGCTTGCCGAATAAACCTTATCGTGAATACGAACAAAGGCTATATCACAAGCCGTACCGTCACGGAAAGAGCCGTTCGAAGCAGCGTTACCGCCAATATAGAATTCGCCGTTGGCGTTGAACTTCAACTCTTTTGAGCCGGGATTTGAATAATCCACACTATTGCTGTTACCGTTTAGATATCCAAGCAACTGACCTGCACCGTCTCTTGCATCGGGGTCCCAAACTGCAACAAGATGTATCCACTGATTTGTAACCTTTGAATCACCGTAGTAATACAACTGGCGGTAAGGTTTATTTGCTTCCTCAAAGCTTTGGTTATATTGGAATTCCGTACGAGCATTTGACCATTCTGTACCGAATCCGCCGCTATACATACCGGAAGCCAAATCGGTTTCTGCTGTCGGAACAGACGGAAGCTTATACATAATTTCATAGGTATAACCGTTTTGCATCTTTGCTTTTGCTTCATCGGAAAGCACATAGCCAAATCCGGAGGAGCCGTCAAAAGAAGCAACGGTTTTATTAAGTGTCTGGTCGAACTTATATGTTACGCCCGAGCCGGAGTTTGCGATAGGAGTTGTAAGACCGGAGTTATCAATGCTTAATCCGCCCGAGAAATCAACATCAAGTGCATAAGGGATAGCTTCTGAATCCAATTTATTGAATTTAACAGAATGATAATCATAGCTTGAAAGGTCATTTTCGTCAAGCTCGATTACACCGTAACCTCTTATATTTTCGTTACCGTAGTTATAATATGTCATACCGGGAATAGCAGTCATTGTGATACCGTCATAAGTACCACTGAAATCGTTTAAGTGGTCATGACCTGTAACAACGCCCAAAACATCGCCCATCTGCTTATATGCGGCAAATTCGCCGGTGTTATTCTCATAATTACAAGGGCAGGGGAACTCACCTAAAGCACCGCTTACGCCGTCCTTTAATTCCTGGATGTATGTTTTGCCACCGTAGGTCTTTGAACCGCTTGCATCCTCTTTTATAAGGTTGTAAATTTCCGGCATCGGAATATGCTGGAACATAATTGACTTTGCTCCTGCATCCTTATTGTCGGCAATCCATTCAAGCTGGTCGGCATGCGGATTATCATAACCGCCTTCACCGGTAATAGGATTCTGATAGGTGTTAGAGTCTACCATAAAGAGGTCAACTGCAACACTTGAACCGTCCGATGAATAAACAGGAATTTTGCAGGTACCCGTACCGTACAAGGACGGCTCGGGGTCGGTTGTACGGCAGTCACCTATCGCCTGATAAACCGCAAGCATTGCATCCTTATCGGTGCGCTGTCCCGAATAGGCACTCTGGAAATCGTGATTACCGAATACAAACGCATAAGGAACATTTGCATCAACTACCGGAGCGAGTATCTGCTCAAGTAAGCTTTTGAAATCGCCCTGCACATCCTTAATGTTGATTTCGGTCTGGTCACCGACAAATACAACAATATCAGGATTTTCACGGTCAATTGCCTTTGACATCATATTCTGAAGTCTTGCAATACCGTTAGGGTCTTTGTCGGATTCCTGAACATCGGCAAAAGCAAGGATTTTGAATTTCCCGTCTGAACCGAATTTCAAGTTTCCGCTGTCTGCACTTGCACTTGTCATCGGTACAAAGCAGAAGGTTGCCAGCATGGCAAGGGATAATGCCATTGCTAAGAATTTTTTAAACTTTTTTCCCATAACTTTTCTCCTTATAAAGTATTTTTTGCTGTCACTGTCTTTAACGCAATGCA
>JAZUIT010000375.1:0-5506 GCA_045642385.1 Acutalibacteraceae bacterium | reverse complement strand
AGAATTGCGGTTGATGCCATGCGTGCCGGCTGTAATGTTGCATTTGAGGTAGGCGGTGCCGCATCTGTTGAGGAGTGCTGGCAGCTTGTAAGAACAAGTGAGGAAACAGGCAAGTTCTGTATGCTGCTTGAAAACTGCTGTTATGATAAAAATGAGCTTACACTTTTTAATATGCAGAGGCAGGGCTTGTTTGGTGAAATTATTCACACACAGGGTGGATATGAACACGATTTACGCAGTGAAATTTCTATGGGTGTGGAAAACAGGCACGGCAGATTGGCAAATTTCAAAAACAGGAACGGTGAACTGTATCCTACTCATCAGTTAGGTCCTATTGCAAAGCTTCTCAGAATTAACAGGGGAAACAGATTTTTGTCTCTTACCACAATGTGTTCCAAGGCTCGCGGATTGAACGAGTGGATAAAGGAGCATAAGGGCGAAAATGATATTATTGCAGATTATCATTTCAGCGAGGGCGATGTTGCTACCACAATGATTAAATGTGCGCACGGTGAAACAGTATTTTTAATTCACGATTGCTCGTTGCCGAGACCGTATTCAAGAAATTACAGAGTTCAGGGAACTAACGGTATATGGATGGAAGAGGGTAATAAAATTTACCTTGACCATGACCCCGTAAATCCGGACAGAAAAGCGGAGGAATGGCAGTCCTTTGAGCCGTATCTTCAAAAATATATGCATCCTCTTTGGCGTGAGTACCTTAAAATCGGTATAAGAGCAGGTCACGGCGGCATAGATTATCTTATACTTGAAGCGTTTGTTGATACAATTCTCAACGAAACCAAACCTCCTATTGATGTATATGATATGGCAACCTGGATGTCAATAACAACACTTTCCGAGGATTCTGTTGCAATGGGCAGTATGCCTGTTGCCGTTCCTGATTTTACCAACGGCAAGTGGATTGAAAGAGAACCTTTCAGACGCAGTAAATATTGTCTTGAAGAAGTTTGTGACGAGTGTTTTGAATAATTAAGGAGCTATTATGAAATATTATATCGGTGTTGACGGCGGCGGAACAAAAACCCAGTATGCACTGTTTGACGAAAATAAAAAAATGTTAGCTACGGTAAAAGGTCCGGGTTCCAACCATGAAAATATGGACGGCGGTATTCCCGAAGCGGCAGGTCTTATTTTTGACGGATTAAATAATCTTGCGGCACAAGCAGGAATAAAGCTTTCCGATGTAAGCTTCACTTTAATGGGACTTGCAGGCATCGACCATCAATTTCAGCATGATGATATGTGCGGGGAATTAAAAAAATTAGGCTTTAATAATTTTGAGATTTTCAATGATGGATACATTATTGTAAAAGCCGGTGCAAGCGGTGAAGCCGCAATAGGATATAATGCCGGTACGGGAACCTGCTGTAATGCTATTGATTCGGACGGCAAAATGTTACAGTTAGGCGGTCTTGATGTTTTGTCCGGTGACAAGGGTAACGGCCATTGGATAGCTTCCCAGACTTTCAGAATTATATATGACGATATTTACTTAGGTAAAAGAAAATCAGCGGTTACCGAAATGTATATGAAAGAATACAATTTGAAGGATAAAGCCGATTTCCTTGCGAGTGTTTCTGTGCTTGAAACCGAAAAGGCTGACAGTGTTATAATGCGCCTTATAGATTTCTTCTTTGACGCTTCAAAGCTTGATGACGAACCTGTTATGGAAGTTATTGAAGAAATGGCGCAGAGAGGATGTGACCTTATCACTTCACATATCAGACAGCTGAATTTTGCCGGTGATGAGGTTGAGGTTGTGCTGTCGGGCTCCGTACATACTAAGCTTCCCAATGAAAAATATCTTGACAGAATGTACGAGCTTGTTTCAAAGGCAACTGACAAGAAAGTGAAATTTGTTAAGATTGCCAATCCGCCTGTTGTGGGTTGTGTAAATTGGATTTTCCAAAAATATATTTAATCGGAGAGTATAAAAATGAAAGAAATTACAGTAGCGGTTATTGGTTCGGGCAGTACATATTGCCCCGAATTAGTTGATGGATTTTTAAAGTGTAAGGATCTCAAATTAAAGAAAATTACATTTATGGACATTGATGACAGAAAGAGGAATATTGTCGGCGGCCTTTGTGTCCGTATGCTTGAATATGCGGGTGTTGACTGTGAAGTTAAGCTTACTGATGATCTTGACGAGGCATTAGTCGGTGCGGATTTCGTTGTTACACAGATTCGTGTGGGCAAGCTTCCCGCCCGTTATCTTGATGAAACAATTCCTCCGAAGTATAATCTTATCGGACAGGAAACAACCGGAATAGGCGGCTTTTTCAAGGCTTTGAGAACCATTCCCGTAATGAAGAATATTGCCGAGAAAATTGAAAAAATCTGCCCGGATGCATGGCTTATCAACTTCACAAATCCCTCCGGTATTATCACCGAATATATGGTTAATCATACAAATGTTAAATGTATAGGTCTTTGTAATGTTCCAATTGATATGATTGATGATACAACCGAGAACGCAGGTGCTCCCGTTGATATTACATATTTGGGACTTAACCATTTAAGCTGGATTAACTCCGTTAAAAAGGACGGCAAGGAAATTTTACCGGATATGATTAACGGCGGTTTTTCGGTCAAGGTTATGAAAAATATTCAGGATGACGGTTTCTCACTTGATTGTTTGAGAGCAATTCAGGGTATTCCTTCATCATATTTACAGTATTATTATTGCAGAAATGCAAAGCTTGAGCATTGTAAATCATCTGATAAGTGCAGAGCGGCTGTCTGCATGGAAATTGAAGAACAGCTTTTAGAAATGTATCAGAATCAGGAAATTCATGAAAAACCGGCACTTCTTGATGAGCGTGGCGGACATAAATATTCGCTGGTTGCTGTTTCTCTTATTGATGCAATTGCAAACGATAAGCAGAATGTTCAGATTGTAAATACAAGAAACAACGGTGTAATTCCTTTCCTTGAGGATAACGATATTGTTGAGGTTGCCTGTGTTATAGGTAAGGACGGTGCAAAGCCCGTCCCGATTACAGTTCCGATAAACGACCATATGAAAGGCTTGATTACTGTTGTTAAACAGTATGAAAGATATGCAGTTGAAGCGGCTATGACGGGCTCTGATGATGCTGCAATGAATGCTCTTACGGTTCATCCTCTTGTAGGTGACTATGAAAACGGTAAGGCTTGCTATGAGGAAATGAAGGAAGCTCACAAGGAATTTTTACCCCAATTTTTTAATTAAGCAGGTGCAATAATGGATTACACAACCCAAGCGGCTTTCAAAGACGGCAGTATTATTAAAGCCGCAGAAAAAAGCAACGGTGAATGTATAGTTGCCGAGTACAAAGGTGAAGAATTTGTACTTGTCACGACAAATGGTGCAGATGACAGAAATCCGTATCTGTATGTTGACGGTAACGACTGTCTGCATCTGTACTGGAATACCTTGCTTGCAAGTACAAAGGAGTCTTCACAGGTTAAGCATATTTCATTTGACAGAAGCTTAAAGCCATTGTGGCAGGATGTGCTTTATGTAAGATTGGGTGGTTGTTTTACAGATAAGCGTGCAAGCAGCGGAATTGACCCGGATAATGAGCCGTTCTCAAAAGCTTTGATTAAGCGTTATAACGATTGGTACGATAATAATAAGCTTTGGTATAACGAGGTTGAATGGAAAAGCTTTATTTCGGAAAAAGAAAAAATGTGCAACGGTTCAATATTAGGACACATTGATTATACGGGAATTTATCCGCATACCCGCCGTATAGGATGGTGTGTGTGCGGTTATCCGCTTGAAATAAACAATAAAACCTTTCTTCCGTTATACTCGTATCCCTTGCAGTGTGCGGTGATTGCAAGCTCCGAAAATCTTATTGATTGGGATTTTTCAGAGCCGATTGTCAGCTTCGGTAAGGAATTATCGGGTCTTGAATTATTCGAAAAAGACAATGTATATTATTTGAAAAGTGAAAAGCTTACAGCGGCTTCAAAGGATTTGTATTCATGGACAGTTACAACTTGTTGCGAAAAGAAAGCTTTAATGCTTCTTGAAAGCGGATTTGAAAATTTTGACCACGATTGCAATTACGGCATCATTGAATGGACAGATGACGAAGAATATCATAAGGATAATGATGTCAGTATGTCATCTGATGAAATGCTGAAAATTAACGGTGAGGTGACTAAGCCTGTAAAAGGTCTTGAAGATTACAAAGCACCGGTAATTGAAGATATTTTCCCCATGATATTTGAGCATACACACGGCTCCGGAATCACTCAGTTACCCGACGGTGAGTTGTTTGCGGTATGGTTTAATGCCGAGGGAGAAAGACGGGCGGCTGACGGCAGAATTATGGCGGCGAGAAAACCGGTGGGTAAATGTTGGACAAAGCCGTTTGTTCTTGCAAATACAAAGGGTATTGCGGATATTAATCCTACTGTTTTTGTCGATGACAGGGAAAGACTGTGGTTTTTCTGGTATCCGGTTATTTCAACGGACTGGGAAACATCACAAACAAAATACAGATACTCCGAAAAGGGTCACTATATGACATCTGACGGATTTTCTTGTGAGCCTCAATGGGATTGGCAGGATATTATGTATCCCATAGATTGCGAGGATTTCAGGGGACAGGCTGTTGATTTCAAAGACGGTAAATTTGTTTACGGAGAAAAATGCGGTATTCCTGAATATATCACGGAAGCTCAGTTTAACGAACACCCGTTGCCTGAAAGTGAATATGTAAAGATTGATGATAAATACTTCACTGACGGTTTTGTTGTTGAACTTACAAGGGGTATGGTTAATGCCGGAAAATATATTGAAAAAGAGAATTTTTACGGAGAAAAAACATCTGAACTGATAAAAGAACTTCAAAGTGAGCTTATGCCGAGATGCAGAATCGGTACAGGTGCAGATAATAAATATAATCCATATAATCCTGTTGACAGGGTAATATGCTGGCAGACGAAAAATAAACCATTGCAGTTTGACTATAACGGTAAGCACAGGATATTTTTACCCTTATATTGCGACAGATATGACTGCTCTATGTCGGCTTTTACAGATGATTACGGCAAAACATGGCAGTATTCACAGCCAATATCTTCGACAGGTAATATTCAGGCGGCAACGGTTGTTACAAATGAAGGTAAGCTCCGTTCATATTTCAGAAGTTCTGCACCGAATGATAATCTTGTTTATCAGGAATCTTCTGACGGAGGTAAGACCTGGGGTACGGCAGTAATTGATTTTGAGCTTACACATGACGGCGGTTTTGATATTGTTAAGCTTAAAAACGGAAAATGGGTTATGTCTTTGACCGAGGATTTATATGTTGATGATAAAAAATACGACCGTGCAATAATTTCTGTCGTTGTTTCCGATGATGAGGGTAAAACATGGCAGAGGACGCCGTTGGAGAAAGATATTACCGGTAATACACAGTTCCATTATTCTTCCGTCATAGAAGGAAATGACGGAAACATATATATTACTTATTCCCACGAT
>JAZUIT010000374.1:0-2997 GCA_045642385.1 Acutalibacteraceae bacterium | reverse complement strand
CTCTCATAAAATCAGCCGAAAAAATGGGTATAAAAATTATCCTTGACGGTGTGTTCAGTCACACCGGTGCGGACAGCAGATATTTTAATATTAACAAAAGATATGACGAGGTCGGAGCATATAATTCCAAGGATTCCAAATATTTTTCATGGTACAATTTTAAAAAATATCCCGATGATTATGATTGCTGGTGGGGTGTAAAAATTCTGCCTGAGGTCAAAGAGGATGACGAAAAATTTATGGAGTTTATCCTCGGAAAAAACGGTGTAATTAATCATTGGTTAAGCTTCGGTATAGGCGGCTGGCGGCTTGATGTTGCAGATGAATTGCCTGATGTTTTTTTGGATAACCTGAGAAAAACTGTAAAAGGAAGTAACCCCGATGCTCTTATTTTAGGTGAAGTCTGGGAGGATGCTTCCAATAAATATTCTTACGGTGGCAGAAGAAAATATTTGTTAGGTGAGGAGCTTGACAGTGTAATGAATTATCCCTTTGCTGATGCGGTAATGAGCTTTGTAAAAACCGGAAAGGCGGAGGGTTTCCACAATAAAATAATGACGGTTACGGAAAATTATCCACCACAGGTTATTAATGTTCTTATGAATCATATCGGTACTCACGACACCATAAGAGCTATAACGGATTTGGCAGGTGACAGCCCCGATTACCGTAACAAAGACTGGCAGAGCGAAAAAGCTTTGTCCGCTGAACAGCTCAAAAAGGGTATTGAGCTGATGAAAATTGCTTCCGCAATTCAGTTTATGTTACCCGGTGTGCCGTCAATATATTACGGTGATGAGGTTGGCTTGCAGGGCTATTATGACCCATTTAACAGAAGATGTTTTCCGTGGGGAAATGAAAACGAAGAACTGCTTAACTGGTATAAAAAATTAGGTGAAATAAGAAACAACAGCACTGCTTTAAAATCAGGTGAATATATTCCTGTATCGGATGTTTTGCAGGCGGTTGCATTTATCAGAAAAGACGAAAAAGAAAGTTTAATGATAATTGCCAACAGAAACGAAGAAGAAATAATATATAATCTTCCTGAGGAAATGCACGGGTTTTATGTTCTTTGCGGCGGTGAAAAGGCGGATAATTATTCGGTAAAGGTTTCGCCGCTCTCGGCAGCAATAATAAAAAAAGCTTTTTTATGTTGAAATTTTGACAAAAATGTTATATAATTATGTAGATGTATTTTTCGGAGGAAGCGATAATGAATATCAGCGTAAATGCCGGTTATTTCTTAAAGGGCAAATGTGATGAAAAAACATATACGGATGTGTTTTCCTGTCTTGTGAATAATTCGATTAGGGATATTGATTATATCACAGATGCCTATGCAGATGATTATATTGAAAGAGCAAAATTTTGCAGAGAAATTGCGGATAAAACAGGTATGTCGGTGACACAAAGCCACTGTCCTATAAGCAGATATAAAAAGGATTTGACATTGGATGATGTTATTTCAACTTCTTTGCGTTCTGCTGAAATTGCCGGAATTTTGGGTGCAAAATTTCTTGTAGTTCATGCCGATGAATACAGATTTTCTCCCGGAGAAGAATATAACCCGGGAAAAATTGTAAAAGTAATGTATGAATATGTTTCAAAAATTCTTGAAAAGGCAAAGACCTACGGCATAAAGGTTTGTATTGAAAATTTGTTTGAGGATAACCTTTATCCCGATATGGAGCGTTCAAGATTTACCGCTGAAATAGAGGAGCTTTTGGAAATTGTCAATATGTTTGACAGAAGCGATGTGGGTATCTGTTGGGATTTCGGTCATGCTCTCTGCTCATTCGGTGAACAGGCAACCGAAAAATTCAAGCTTGCAGTTCCCTATGTTGAATGTCTTCATGTTCACGATAATATGGGCAAAAGTGATGCACATTCATTGCCGTTTAACGGTATAAATGACTGGGAAGCTCAGATGAAATTATTAAAACAGGCAGGTTACAAGGGAACCTTGAATTATGAATTAGGGCATGGCAGAGTGCCGGAGGGTTACCGTAATATCTTTGCCGAAAACCTTTATAAAATCGGTCAGTATCTTATAAGCTTAGGCTAAATATTGAAAATTGTGACTTGTGATAATCATATTATTTGTTTTAAAATATTTAGGGAGTTGTGGTGAAGTATGAAAAAGGTTATTGTTATTTTCGGTACAAGACCGGAAGCTATCAAAATGTGTCCGTTGGTCAAGGAATTGTATTCAAGAAAAAATCTTGAAACTGTAGTTTGTGTAACTGGTCAACACAAAGAAATGCTTTTTCAGGTTCTTGATTGTTTCGGAATTACACCCGACTATGATTTGGCAATAATGAAAGAAAAGCAAACTCTTTTTGATATTACAACAAGTATACTGGAAAAAATAAAAGCAGTTTTTGAAAAAGAAAAACCTGATGTTGTTTTGGTTCACGGTGATACATCAACTACATTCGTTTCAGCACTTGCGGCATTTTATATGCATATACCTATTGGTCATGTTGAGGCGGGACTGAGAACATATAATATTTATTCCCCGTACCCGGAAGAATTTAACAGACAGGCTGTGGGAATAATTGCAAAGTATAATTTTTCACCAACTGAATTGTCAAAAAACAATTTAATTAAAGAGGGAAAAAATCCGGATAGTATTTTTGTAACCGGTAATACAGCTATTGATGCATTAAAAACCACGGTAAGGGATGACTATGAGAGTGAAATTACAACTTGGGCAAAAGATTCAAGACTAATAGTTTTAACGGCTCACAGGAGAGAAAATATAGGTGAATCTTTAAAAAATATGTTCCGTGCAATAAAAAGAATAATAGATGAACATGATGATATAAAAGTTGTATATCCTATTCATCTTAATCCGGTTATAAGACAGACTGCAAACGAAATTTTTGGAAATAATCCGAGAATGCGAATAGTGGAGCCGATGGAGGTTGTGGATTTTCATAATTTGCTCGCAAAATCATATTTGATTTTAACTGACAGCGGCGGAATACAGGA
>JAZUIT010000373.1:0-2510 GCA_045642385.1 Acutalibacteraceae bacterium | reverse complement strand
TATTTTGGTTATTATAAATTTTTCATCATATTTTTTTTCAAGAAATATTTCTACATCGCTTGTCAAGTCTTTATAAACTTCGGCACAAGCACCCATTGATAACATAATCGATGTTGCCATAATAATAATTACCACCTTTCTGAAAAGATTTTTCATTTTTATCCCTCTGTTTCCGGATTTGTATAATATTTTATCTCATAATGAGTTATTTTCGCTTTATAAATACCCGGTTGCGGGGTCGTTGTTTTAACAACGACCCGACAACCATTTTTTGGAATTATTTGAATGATGCTGCTACGCCTTGGTTATGAGTTTCTGTTGCTTCGTATCCCTGTGCAACGGTATCATTTAAGAATTTGATATACTGATCCAAAACGGTCTTATACCTTTGTTCCCAGTTATTCTTAAAACCGATAAAATTGTGAATTGTTTCATTTGCAGCTTCGCCGCTCCATGTGTTTTTTAATCTTCCTAAAAAAAGATTTTCACATTTATCCAGTTCGGCAATCAGCTGTCGTTCAGCGGTTTGCATCTCGCCTGCAATTTGTCTGACTTGATCGGTACTGATTCTGATATTATTTCCTGCCATATTATCACTTCCTTTTTTGTGAATTTAATAACTTGTTTTTACACATTCTGTGCTAAACCACCCACAGCACTCTCGTTTGCATTCTGACGGTCCTGATAGTTCTGTGCATCCCTGTCAAGCAACTCAGAACGGTCATTAAGAAATCTGTGCATTTTTTCAATATCGTCAGCAAGTTTCATAATCTGTGATGCAAATTTCTGATTATCGCTTCCGTCCCAGGCTCTTTGCATCGTTGTACCGTATTCTATGAATTTTTTGCCAATAGTATTGAAGTTCTTAGCACACTCTCTCATCTCGCCTGCTACCGAATGCATTTCACTATAAGACTTAACTTCAAAAGTCTTTCCCATGATTATTTCTCCTTTCTTAAAAGTATTATATCAACAGGAGCTGCGAACCGTTTTTTAGATTTAATTCGGCAACTTCCGTGTTAATATTATAAATAATACCTGTTTTCATATCGCAAAGGGCGGCATCGTCCTTTGCTTTATATTTATCGTGTGACAAATCAGACAAAGCAGTAGAAATAAGCTTAACAGCTTCACTTGTTCTTATATCGAGCGGAACATATACATCATATTTTTCGCCTGAGGCAGGAACTGTTATTTCAACCAATACTTTATTATTCATAATCTTCCTCCTCATCTTCATTGATTATTTTTATACAAGAGCTCTTTGACTTACGCACTATAAAAGCAAACTCTGCTGAAGAAACATTACGCATATCAGCCGTCGCTCTTTCTGTCTTCAAATTATACTGATTTGTGATTCCCGAACCAATCCAAATTCCATCCGTTCCTTCGAACTGATTTTTATACCACTTTTCGTATGAGAAAGACGATAAGCCTGATACTGACTCTCCGATAATAACAAAAATATTATAATTTACATTTCCTTTTTCAAGAATCAAAGACAGTTTTTCATTTGCTTCATCACTTAATAACTCTTTAAGACTTGAAAGAGAATTGATAACAACCAGCAGTTTGCTGAATTCCTTGCACTTTTTGCCTTCCTTCGCTGCATCTTTATATGTATTGTTACGCTCAAGGACTAATTCAAACAGTGTGTTTACCTCAGTTTCTGCCGTATCTCGGGTTGAGATATATTTCAACTTGCTTGTCTTATCTTTGAAAGCTTCAGGAATATCAAAAATCATTCCTGTAACTGGGTAATATCTGTCAATAAAACCTGATAAATCGGAAACGAATGATTGATAATCTCTGCCATCTGAAAGAATAAAGTTGATATATGAATTTTCAAATAAATAGTAGCTGACATTCATTGAATTTTTGTCAACACCGACAGGTATATTTAATTTGTCGTTTTCTTTTACATAGTCTTTAAGGAAATCACTGTTAACAACTTTCGGAAGTATAGGTATTTTTTTCGCACCATTACCTTTAAATTTATCGTTCAATTTTGTACTATACTCCACAATCGCATTATACGGTACTTCATCTTTAACCAATCGTGCAATTTGGAATTCATACAGTTCATCTTTTTTGAACAATCCTCTGCCTTTATATTTTGCAGGATAAAGACCTTCTGTTTTTCCTACGACCGAAACATAATCATTTGCATCATTAAATTGTAAAGCAAAAAGCTGCTTGAAATTCTGTAACATTCTGAAACGCACATCAGAAACACCGAGAGCCGACAAAATAAAATACACACCGTACTTTGTGCCTTCTCTTGACAAGAATGATACTTCGTCTTCTCTTTCTTCATAAGCTTCGCAAAATGCCGCAAAATTGTTGATGATTACTACTATTGACGGTATTTTTTTTGAAGAGTTGACAATATAGGAATTGTAATCTCCTCCATAATCGGAGAACAGTTTTTTTCTCGACTTAATTTCCGATAACAACATTTTAAACAGATTGCTGATTTTTTCAGACTCATAAGAAAGAACAACATCACC
>JAZUIT010000372.1:0-3021 GCA_045642385.1 Acutalibacteraceae bacterium | reverse complement strand
GGAAAAAAGCGGACAGAATCAATTTTATTGACCCGAAGATAATATATAGATATATCGAGGGACAAAAAATTGATAGAAAAAAGTATAAATTCTTTTGACCTTTATAATACTTTTTTCGGTCTGTTCGTTTTTTTACATCCCGTCTTTTTTATGCTACATTTTCATAATCCGCTTCATATACCGACAACGGATCATATATCTTCGGTGATTCCGTATGGGTTCGTTTTGCTTTCAATGCCGCTTTTTTGCGTTTTCTTCTGCGATAGTTTACCACAACTACCATAGTAACCCACTTTTCAAAGGCAATTACCTTATCCTCGTGAATAAGACCCCATATAAAAAGAATTGACAAAACCGTTTCTAATCCGATTAATAATGATTGTGCAGATGACATATCCATACCTCCTTAGTGAACACTTGTTCGCTTCAACAATTATATTATAGCACATTGTCGGAATTTGTCAACACAAATGTTCGGAAAAATACAAATTATTTTCTGTATTTTTATTGTACCACTATATATAGATATTGTCAAATGTTTTTACCACAATATATCGGATTGATTATACATTAATTTTCAAAGTATTTGATTTTATTTCATTTTTCAACTCTCTGCCTTCGAAAAAATCACGCAAATTGTCGCAGGTTGTTGAAGCAATATTTGTTAAGGCTTCATTTGTCAGGAATGCCTGATGAGAGGTTACAAGCACATTAGGCATATAAATCAGTCTTGCTAAAATATCGTCCTTCGGAATTTTGCCGGACAAATCTTCGTAAAAATAATCCGTTTCCTCTTCGTATACATCGAGGCAGGCTCCTCCGATTTTTTCGTTGCGTATTGCTTCAAGCAAATCCTCGCTGTCAATCAGAGCACCGCGGGAAGTATTAATAATAATTGCGTTTTTCTTCATAAGAGAAATCGTTTTTCTGTTAATCAAATACTCCGACTCTTTTGTCAGAGGACAGTGGAGAGAAATCACATCGGAAACCTCGCAAAGTTCCTCCAACGAAACATAATTGATATCTGAATTTTCGATGGGATAAGGGTCATAGGCACAGATTTTCATACCGAAGCCCTTGCAAATATCTATAAAAATTCTTCCGATTTTGCCTGTTCCGATAACCCCCACGGTTTTACCGTACAAATCGAAGCCCACAAAGGAATTTAAGCTGAAATTAAAATCTCTTGTGCGGATATAGGCTCTGTGGATTTTACGGTTGAGAGTTAAAAGCATAGCCATAGCGTGTTCAGCAACAGCATAAGGTGAGTAACCCGGTACACGCAGTACGGTAATTTTATTTGCCGCCGCCTGCAAATCCACATTGTTATACCCGGCACAACGCATAGCAATAACACGGATACCGTTGTCATAGAGCTTATCAATGGTTTTTTTGTCAATAGTATCATTGACAAACGCAACAACACCGTCATACCCTTCTGAAACTCTTGCGGTATGACGGTTTAGTTTAGCTTCGATATAATCAATCTCAAAGCCGTAATTATTTTTTATTTTATCAAAATATTCTCTGTCATAGCTTTTTGCATCATAGAAACAGATTTTCTTCATAACATCACCGAAATTATTATTACAATTTCAAATGATATTATACAGAAATTATTTGCCCCAAACAGCTTTCCCGTTTCCGAAAGAATCATAGTGTATTTTACCTTCGGCAACGCTCATCAAATGCTTGCCGTATGCGGATTTTCCGTACTTGTTTGCAGATTCAACAAGTGTTTCCATAGAAATCCATCCCATATTATATGCAATTTCCTCGGGTGCGGAAATTTTAATTCCCTGCAAAGTTTCAATAGTTCTGATAAAATCAGATGCCGCATTCAAAGCATCAACTGTACCGGTATCAAGCCACGCATAACCTCTGCCCATAAGTTTAATATCCAAATCGCCGGCTTCAAGATATATCCTGTTTATATCTGTAATTTCAAGCTCACCACGGGCACTGGGTTTAAGATTTTTTGCCATATTGACAACACGGTTGTCATAAAAGTATAATCCGGTTACGGCATAATTTGACTTTGGCTCCTTTGGCTTTTCTTCAAGTGAAATTGCTTTGCCGTCTTTGTCAAATTCCACAACTCCGAAATCCTGCGGATTTTCGACATAGTAACCGAAAACAGTTGCGCGGTTTTGATTTTTAACAGCATCACGAAGAAGCCTGCCCAAACCGTTACCGTAAAAAATATTATCACCTAAAACCATTGCAACATCATCATTGCCGATAAATTCTTCACCGATAATAAATGCCTGTGCCAAGCCCTCCGGTTTTTCCTGAACCTTGTATTGCAAATTCAAACCGAATTGACTGCCGTCACGCAGAAGCTTTTCAAATTTTGGTGTATCATCAGGTGTGGATATTATAAGTATATCTCTGATTCCTGCCAACATCAATGTTGAAAGAGGATAGTAAATCATTGGTTTATCATATACAGGAAGTAACTGCTTACTTGTAACCATTGTCAAAGGATAAAGTCTTGTCCCGGACCCACCGGCTAAAATAATTCCTTTCATATTCAATCCTCCATTAAATAACTTGGAACATAAATTTCCATTTCATCTGTATCGAGCGCCTTAATATAATTTTTAACAATGATATTTTCTCTGACATACTGTTCAATCAGTTCGCTGCAATATGGAGAAATTGATTTATCACCAATAATAATTATGGGCAGCTCTTTTTCACTAATATTCTTAAATGCTTCTTCAACAAATTCAGTTAAATTCAAATCAGGCCAAAAGTTATTCGCAAATGGAGCATTATCAGAAATAACATACGATGCACAAGTTGCTTGTAGAGAAAAAACTTTTTTATCAGAATACTTTTCGTTTGACAAGAAATTTGAAAGCTCATGTATATAATTTACCTTTGACGGTGTAGTTTTAACTCCCTCATATTCAGATAAACAAATCAATTGATTTTCTTTTGATAAATCATCCACTCTAAATCGAGCGTGTAATGAATATTTACCAAACTCATAAAAAGAAATAGTTGAACATATAG
>JAZUIT010000371.1:0-3390 GCA_045642385.1 Acutalibacteraceae bacterium | reverse complement strand
TTTGTATTTGTATTGTGCATATCCGAATACACTCAGAGCAACGACTATTGAAATTATCGCCGCAAGAAGAATGATTTTTGCAGCCTTCGATAACTTTTTCTTTTCTTTGTATTTTATTTTGCTGAGAATTTTTTGAATATTATCTGTTACTTTTTCGGGGGATAGAATATACTTTGCATAGTTTTCCATCCTCAGCAAGGCATCAGAACATTCTATAATCAAACAATCATCTATTTGATTTGTCTCTTTTGTCAGCTCGGTGTCAACAATACTGTTAAGCGTTGATTCCAGTGATTTAAATGTATTTTTCAATTGCATACCTCAACAATTAATGTAAAAGTTTAAAGCATATAACAAGAATAAGCATCTCGGAATATTCATATGATTTTTTGATTTTATCCTTTAATCTTGATTTGCGTGTCCGTGCCGTACCTACGGATAACCCGAGTTCTTCCGAAACAATTTCAATGCTTTTATGTTCAATATAAAGTCTTATAAATAAATCTCTTTCTTTTTCGTTAAGCAAATTCAAAATTTTTCTCTGCACTTCATCAAACAATTCGTCTTCACTATATGTATATCCGTTTAAGTTATAAGAATCCGTTACCGATATATTTCTTACCTCATCAATTTCGACAAATGTTTTCTCAACGGAAATTTTTCTGAAATATTCATGCAATTTATTATTTGCAACCTTTAAAAGTCAAGCACGAATATTGTCATCTTACAAATTTTGGAAATTCTCGGTAAATACTGTAAATGTATCCTGAGTAATATCCTGTGCATCATCGGGATTCCTGCATTTTGCACAACAGAATTTATATACATCATCATAATATTTTTTTACTGTTTGTTCGGCATCAACCATTTTGTACCTCTTGTATTTTATAAGAATCAAATGTATTTTAGCAATTTTTACCTTATTTTATCATTCATCCGAATTTTCGTCAACGGAAAAGCAATAAATTTTACTAAAATTAAAAGTAATCTGATTTCAAGAGGTAGCAAAATGGTTTTTGAGTTTAAATAGGCACATTATTAATTGTGATATTTTTTGTAAAATTCAAATAGCCAATCTTCGTATGCTCTGCATATTTCATTTGCATCAACATTGGAAAACGGAGTTGAATGAATTTTTGTTGCAGAATATTTTTTTACATGTTCTAATAACAGCTTCTGTTTTCTGTCAAAATAATCCGCCGATGTCAGTTTATCATTTCCGCACTCTTTAACTATAATTTTTTTAAAATATTCAGAAACATCCGAACGCTTGTCTATTTTTTGATTTGTAAATTCTTTGAGTTCCCGAATATTCATCGGAGCAATAAAATACCTGTTGAAGCGAAGAACCTCTTTTGAATAGGTTTCAAAAGGCAGACAGTAAACCTCGATTGTTTCATATCTTCCGATACCCGGAAATATGAGTCGGGTTTTATTAGAATCGTCCTTATGGTGATTAAATGTACATATGACATATTTCCAATAATCATTTTCGGACATTTTTACTGTGCCTCCGCTTCTTTTCCCGATTCGATAAACAAGGACAGCTTGTTCATGCAAGTCTGTTAATATTTGTGCTTCTCTTATTGCAATTTCGGGATAAGAAATAAAACGGTCAGCGCAAATAAGTTTTAAGGGTTCGGCTTTTCCGAAGCCGGTAACCGTTAAATCTTTATTAAATATTTTTTCCGAATCAATAAACCATATGTTTTTTTCGCTTTGTAACAGAGTATCTATAAGAGACTGCTCTCCGGGAAGCTTTGAATTAATATAACGGAAATAATTTTGATGAGCGTAATAATATCCGTGACAATCCGACAAATTATTTTTGGTGGAATCCTGCAATTTAGTAGTGCCGACAATTTCTTTTGCATAATTGCGGATAATGGCCGACATATAATTTTTTACGGACTGTCTGTATTCATTCTCAGAATCGTTGTCCGATTCCCAAATTATATGAGTTTTGCTGTCATTTGCCAGTAAAGCCGTCATTGCATTTATATGGGTAAGTCTTATTCTTGATGCAATATTGTTATATTTTTCTTTCAGGAAATGATCACGGTTAACTTCAAGATAATCCTCGGGATTCCCCATATAAAGATAAATTTTAGTGTTAAAAAACGGTATTTTGATTTTGGATGTAAAAAGAGCATCGTCTACCAAAATACTTTTATAATAAATTTCAACGGTTTCCTCTTCTTTAAAAAAGTTTTTGCCAATCCATTTATAGGAAATCATAACACCTATATTTTCATCATAAAAAGAAAATCTGTCCGATATTCCATCGTCATAAACCAAGTAGTTGTTGTTTTCATTAAGACCAGACAGATTTTTTATAGGCAAAACCTGTTTACCAAAGCTGTTATTGTATATTTTTTTATTATTAACATAAACAGGTACAATGTTATTGGAATAAACTTTCCTTGTATAATTTTCAATCTGTTCAATATAAGCATCTACCGGATCGGCCAAATAATCAATTTTTATAGAATCCGCATAGTAATAATAAATCTTCAGAAAATCTTCGGCATCGGAAAAATTAACCGTAATTATTGTTTTGGTTCCGAACCCGAAATGTGATTTTGAATTTCTGTCTGATTCAATGTCATAAGATATAATACTGCCGTCTACTCTGTTTGAATAAAACTTCATTTTACGAAGCATACTCTCTTCGCCGTCAGCACCGTATCTTGTTCTTGTTTCAACATCAAAATAATCGACTATCTGAAAAACGGACTGCATACCGATACCAAAATTGCCGGTAGGCTTTATACACTGCGGCATTTTTTGTGCCTCTTTATTAAGTTCAGCTGAAAAAATGTTGCCTATGTATCTCATCTTTTTCAGCATTTCCTCTGAAATTCCGGTTCCTCTGTCTCTTATTGTTATAACAAGATTATTTTCCTCATTCTTTTTTATTCCTATATCTATTCTGTATTTTTCGGAATCCTTTAATTCGGTCCACGGAAAGATTTTTTTATTATGACTGTTATCATCTCCAATATCATCCTTTTCGCACAAGTCACGGTAAATCTGTCTGCATGATGCGTCCAGAGAGTTTTGGAGAAGTTCTCTGATAAAAACATTTTTTTCGTTTTCATAAAGGCTTGCGCCTTCTATTATTTCGGTTGCTCTTTTCACAGAGAATACCCCGCCGTCTGACTGAAGCTTATCCAGACTGCCGTATTGGCAATATTCCATCAATATATAGAAACCGCTGTCTGTATGCCCTGAAGCGTATTGCTTAACGATATTAGGATGACTCAGCAGTTCCGCATTGCGTGCCTCACGAAGGAACTGTTCACAGGCTCTTTCATCCATAGCACATTTAGGGAGCATGATTTTAAAGGCCATCTCTTTATCCGTTACCAGCTCCTTTACCAGAAAAAC
>JAZUIT010000370.1:0-3127 GCA_045642385.1 Acutalibacteraceae bacterium | reverse complement strand
AATGTTCTTGATGGTTTATACGAAGATCAATATGAATTTATCGGAGAGTCCGACACAGACGAAGACATTTATAAGTATGTGGTGGAATATGGCTACCGTATGTATGACCAAATTGCAGATCCAGGTGATACGCCGGAAGAAATATTTATCATGATTGCAAAGAAATATATCACAAACTATCTGGAAGGAGTTGAGGAAGACGATGACGAATGAAGAACTGAATCTCGAATTGTATAACCGGATGGCTGCCGAACAGGAAAAATTCAAAGAAGAACTTTTATCTCTCCCTGCAGAAGAAATCCTTGAACACTCTTATGCCTATAACATCCGTGAGGACATTCTTCTTATTATGCAGGAGTTGGATTTACCTGACAAGCAAGTACAGGCATTGCTTAAATCCGAACATCCTCTTGCGGATATTTTTGAACGGCGAGAAAACAATGAGTCTCTCTATATGGATGAACTGCGTGACAATATCGAATGTCATGCCAATGAAGTCCTTCGTGACGAGTTTCTGAAATCCAGGCGTGATGCAAGGTAGGTGATCTTCTATGTGGGTAACGCCCGAACAAATTGCGGCGGCAAAAGAAATGGACTTACTCACTTATCTGCAAAATTACGAACCGACAAATCTCAAAAAGGTCTGTGCCGGAACCTACTGTACCCGTGAACACGATTCGCTTAAAATCTCAAACGGCGTATGGCACTGGTTCTCACGGCACATTGGCGGAAAGAACGCTCTTGACTACCTTATCAAGGTCAAGGGCGTTTCTTTTACGAAAGCAGTTGAAATGCTGACCGGGTATGCAGAGGTATTGCCACCTATTTACGCACGGCAAGAGCAAAAGCAAACCGTAAAGGATTTTGAACTGCCGAAACGAAATGATGACATCATCCGAGCAAGACGGTATTTACGGTTGCGTGGTATTGACGATATTGTGATCGACTACTGCGTAATGCACGAACTAATTTATGAGGATGCGAAATATCACAACTGCATATTTCTCGGTTTCGATGATGCTACGCCGAAATACGGTGCGGTTCGCAGTACGGTATCGGATTACAAAATAGATCTTCCGGGAAGTGATAAACGGTTCTCGTTTTCCATTCCCGCCGAAGCCGATTCCGATACCGTTCACCTGTTTGAAGCTGCCGTTGACCTTTTGAGCTTTGCTTCGCTTAAAATCAAAGAACACCGCAACTGGCGAAAAGACAATCTGCTCTCCCTCGCAGGCGTGTATAAGACGGATAATAAGCAGGATGTTCCGTTGGCACTCGCCACCTATCTTGACCGTCATCCGAACACAAAAACAATTTGCTTGCACCTTGATAACGATGACATCGGAAGAACGGCGACCGAGCAGATTATTTCTTCTCTTTCAGATAAGTACACCGTGCTTAATATGCCGCCGAAGTCCGGCAAGGACTACAACGATTATTTACAGAACGAATTACAAAAATCCAAAAGAAAGGATATGGTGCGATGAAAATCAAAATCTACCAAATCAACATGGGGCGTGATGAACGCCGGGTTGCCTTTATGGGATCGGATGAGTTTCCGAGATTTACGGGCAGTACCGAAATCAACAGCAGCATTTATGACTGCGTATTCGACGGGAATGTAGATTGCAGAAATCTTGAAGATGTATATTACGACTTCAACAACGACAGCCCCAAAGGATATACCGGCAGATCTCTTTCCGTTTCCGATATTGTCGAAGTTACGGAGTCGGATGTAGTTGATCCCGGCTTTTATTACTGCGATACTGTCGGCTTTACTCCCGTTAAGTTTGAACCCGAAAAGGCAAAGCCGATGAAGCCCAAAGAAACGATAACCGTCATTTTATGCGAACCCGGAAAGTTTGCTCGAAAAGCCGAAATCGGAACAACGCTCGAAGATTTGCAGGATGCTGTCGGCGGAGATATTCAGGCAATTTATCCCTATGAGGAAGAAGTTGCCGTTGTCTGCGACGATGAAGGGAAAATCTCCGGGAAAGCATTAAACCGTGCCATCTATAATGAGGACGGCGAAATGGTTGATATTATTGCCGGTACCTTCTTCATTTGTGATTGCTCCGGTGAAAACTTCGGAAGTCTTTCCAAAGAGCAACTTGAACGCTACGGAGCGCAGTTCCACTATCCCGAAAACTTTATCCGAATCAATGATGAAATTAAAGCTCTGAAATACAAACCGGAAACAAGTCGGGATGAGAGGTGACGGCGATGCTTTATAAAATGAGGTTATACCGTAACGGAAATCATGAACCCGTGTGTGAGCCGTTTGAAATCACCGCAGAAGATATAGAACAAGCCCGTGAATTTGCTTGGGATGAATACACCGGGAATCACGGCGATCTTGTTGCAATCATCGAGGGTGATGATCGATATGTTCCCGTAACCGATGACAAAACACACGAAGGAAAACAGTTGTATGAATTTGTTTTGACAGACGAAAACGGCAAAGATGTTGAAGTCGGATGCCCTCTTGTTGCTTGGGCAAGTGATGAAGAAAATGCCAGAGAACAGGTATGGGATATGGTTGAGTTTCTGCTTTATGCTGATGCTGAGGATATTGAATACGACCGAACCGATAACGCCTCTGAACCCGAAAAGAAGTCCGGCAATATGAGAGAGTACAATGTGACGATTACCGAAACGCTCAAAATGACGGTAACGGTTGAAGCAGAGAGTATGGAAGAAGCCAAGCAGAAAGTCGAAGCCGAATGGAAAGATGGAGAGTATATTCTTGATGCCGACAGCTTTGCCGGCGTTGAGTTTGAATCGGCAGAATCGGTTGTCGAACTCTCTTACCGTGAGATGGCGGATATGTTCTCTCATATCAACAAGATCGGTGCTGAACACCTCTGCGGATATATCGTCTTTTCGGAAGATAGTTTCGACAAACCATACTCAGAACAGTCCAGAACCTATGTCATCTCCAGTGATAATAAAGCATTCAAGCCTAACATGGGCGGCTATTCTATCTTTGGCTCTTGCCTTGACGGAACCGATCAAAACATCCGTCTTGAAGAATATATGCGAGGCAAAAATGCGTGGCATATCGACCGCTGTTATATGAAGAAAGACGACTATAATCGTGCTTATTCTCAGCCGGTATTCACTAATA
>JAZUIT010000369.1:0-2192 GCA_045642385.1 Acutalibacteraceae bacterium | reverse complement strand
TATACCCATATTCGGGTAATAAGGGGATATATTATGATTTGCACATTTTTCGGACATAAAAATACGTCAAAAGAAACAGAGCCGACCTTGCGATCGACTCTGACAGATTTGATTGAAAACAAAGATGTTAATGTTTTTTACGTTGGCAACAACGGCAATTTTGATAATATGGTCAGCACAATACTGTCTGAAATGTCTTTAACATATCCGATAAAATACTATATAGTTCTTGCTTACCTGCCGAAAAAGGAAACTGAAAATACAGAGCATACTATTCTGCCGGAGGGTATAGAAACCGTACCGCTGCGATTTGCAATTTCATATCGCAATAAATGGATGATTGAGCAATCCGATTATGTTGTAACTTATGTAAATCACTCTTGGGGAGGTGCAGCACAGTTCAAAGAACTCGCCGAAAAGAGAGGTAAAACAGTAATTGACCTGATTGATAATAATACTCGTATTTTTCCCTGAAATGCGCAAAAACACGCAAAAACACGAAAAAACACGAAAAAACACGAAAAAACGCGAAAAAAAGACGAAAAAATGTTTGTATATTTTTGACACTGTTACAAACATCATAATATCAGAACTAAAATTATGACATTTGTAAGAATGAATTTAAAACACAACATAAAAAAATAAGCCATTTTTCAAAAGAAGAAATCAAATTTGGTGCTACTTGTCTATTGTTTTCTAAATTATACCAAGTATATTTTTCTTCAAACATAGAAAAAAGAACTTCAAATAACTGAGTTATTACTAATTCAGAGTAGAGAATTTAGTCATTGAACAGATACAAAAAATCATTCTTGATGATGACCTGATTGAACGCCTTACTGATATGGCTTTAGAAAAATTAGGTTCTGAAAATAAGGTTTTACCGATACTTCAAAAGCGGTATTCAGAGGCTGAAAAAGCTATAAATAATATGCTGAACGCAATAGAGCAAGGCATAATTACGCCGTCAACCAAAGAATGTCGGTAAACATACTGAGAAAGTCGTTTTTGCTTTCCTTATTGCAGACATTTTTATCAACGAAAAAGTCAAGCATAAATTCATATCCCATATACAGAGATACGAGGTCATCAACAAGTCTGTCGCGTATAATCATTTTCTTTTCGGCAAGTAATTTATTCAGTTTTATTCTTGTGTCATTGAATTTTTCACCGAGCAATTTCACAAAACCATCTTCATCGGAAAGATAGGTTTCTTTTATCCATTCGGTATAATTGAACATACATGCCGACAGTATTCCTTCGGAAGCATAGTGCTGATAGTAGGTAAGCATATCGTTGCTTATGCTTGTCTGATTAAGCTCAAGCGGAATATATCTTGCCGTTCCGCTTTCACCTACATCAGGTAAAAACTCTGCCGTAAATATTGCGTTGCCCTTAGGATACCGTGTCTGCATAAGCGTGGATTTTGAATTTAATCTTTGCTTTCCGCAGCGGTTCCCGAATGCACGGAGCAGTATCTGAATGATTCCCGTCATTGTATATTCATCGCTTTTCTGACTCGGGTGAAAGTCATCAACAACAGTTAAAACATCCTTTAATGAGCCGGTGTTGTAGATGATACTGTTTGCCGTATCACGGAACGAAAGAGGTAAATCCGTATTTGAAAACCTGCCGAAAAAGGAAAGTATCAGAGCCGCAAGCGTGCTCTTTTTAGAGCCTGTTTTTCCGTAAAGCATCAATACTGTTTTAGGCTCGCACTGCGCTTCGTGAAGAAATGAATTGAGCGGTGAAAGGAACACAAACGATAAAAGTGGCTGCATTATTTCATTCGGAGCAACATTACAGATAAGCATAAAAACCCAAAAAATACTTAAAAAGTTCCCTCGTTTCTTATCCGCCGTATTTATTACAGCCCCTGGCGGGCGCAAAAAGGGTGCAGTTATCCCGTACGCTTTTTGCAGGGGAGATCCGGAGTAACCTCTCAGCATAAATACCGCGACTCTTTTCCACGGTAAAGAGGCATCATATATAGCGTAGTGGGTATCAATTTCCAACCCATAACGACCATATCCCGGATTCTCACCGGGCCGTTCTTCACGGAAGTATCATTATCCCCGTGCCAGCGACGTGGCTTGCAAAGCGATGCTGTGACGCCGCTTCGTCCAACACACAGCTTGTCGCTCGCTCCTTACGGAGGTCTTGGCGGCTGTGCTTGGCAGCTCGGCTAACCG
>JAZUIT010000368.1:0-8125 GCA_045642385.1 Acutalibacteraceae bacterium | reverse complement strand
AGCTGTTTGAATTTACAGCTGACCAGGTTATCGGGGCAGATTCCCAGCATTGGAATTATGAGCTTTATTTGCAGAATAAAATGCGTCTGCTCTTTGATATGAAATACGAGTGCCGATATGCCCTTATGGATACCATGGAGGATATGATTTGCAATACGGTGGGTTCTGTTGTAGCGGCAATCGGATTAAAATTCTTTCCGTACAGACACAGGGGCAGGAACGATTTGGATAAAATTATCGCAAATGAAAAGAAAACAGTTGAAAAAGAACTTGTAATTAAATAATAAGGAGATATAAATTATGGATTTTTCAGAGGCTTTAAAAATCGCAAAAGAAAATGTAAACAACAGGCAGAAAGTTACCGGTCGTTTAGGCGGTAAGGTCGTAATTGTTACCGGCAGCGCTCAGGGCTTTGGTTTGGGCATAGCCGAGGAATTATATAAAGAGGGTGCCTGTGTCGTAATTGCCGACTTAAATTACGAAAAGGCTCAGGAAGTAGCCGAAAGCTTAGGCGACAGGGCTATGAGCTGTGCCGTAAATGTTGCAGATGAGGAATCTGTAAAAAATCTTATAATTGCAACCGTTGAGCATTTTAAAGGTCTTGATTTGTTTGTTTCAAACGCAGGTGTCGCAAAGGCAGGTACACTGGAAGAAATGGATTTAAAAACCTTCGAATTTGTAACTAAGATTAATTACACGGGATATTTCCTTTGTGCTAAATACGCTTCACAGGTAATGAAAGCTCAGGTTGAAGGTAATCCCGAATACTGGGGCGATATTGTTCAGGTTAATTCAAAATCCGGTGTTGTCGGTTCAAAGAATAATTTTACATATTCCGGCAGTAAATTCGGCGGAATAGGTCTTACACAGAGCTTTGCTTTGGAGCTTGCACCGTATAATATTAAGGTTAATGCAGTTTGTCCCGGAAATTATTATGACGGTCCGTTGTGGTCCGACCCTCAAAAAGGTCTGTTTGTTCAGTATCTTAAAGCCGGTAAGGTTCCCGGTGCAAAAACCGTACAGGATGTTAAGGACTTTTACCTTGCAAAACAGCCTATTAAAAGAGGATGCTTCCCGTCTGATGTTGCAAAAGCAATTATGTATTGCGTAGAGCAGAAATTTGAAACAGGTCAGGCTATTCCGATTACCGGCGGACAGGTAATGCTTGCATAAATTTGAAAGGACTTTATAAAAAAATGGATATTCTTGAAAGATTAAATAAAGGTACGGCACAGGATCGACTGAATGAATTGAAAAAAATTATTGCAGAGGAAACCGAAAAGCCGGTTGAATTACCTCAGTTTGCAAACAATCATATTCATACATTCTATTCATTTTCACCTTATTCACCGACAGCGGCGGTATATTTTGCAAGAAAAGCAGGTTTGCAGACCGCAGGTATCATGGATCATGACAGCATTGCAGGCGCTGAAGAATTTATCGAAGCCGGTAAAATCGCAGGTATCGCCACAACTGTCGGTATGGAGTGCCGTGTTAATACAAAGGGTACATTCTTAGAGGATAAGAGAATAAATAATCCCGATCAGATCGGTGTTGCATATATGGCATTGCACGGAGTACCCCACGGTGAGATTAAAACCTTGCAAAATTTCTTTGCACCTTTAAGGGACAGAAGAAACGAAAGAAATAAAAAAATGATTGCCAATATCAATTCTATTTTTGCTTCTACGGGAATAGTAATTGATTTTGAAAAGGATGTTGTTCCCGTATCAAAATTCGATTGCGGCGGAAGCATCACCGAAAGACATATTATGTACGCTTTAAGCTTGAAAATTATTGAAGCGGCAGGCAAAAATAATGTTGCGGATTTTCTTGAAAACAAGGCGGGACTTACCCTTTCCGAAAAACAGAAATCACTGCTCAATGACGAGAATAATATTTACTATGAGTATGATTTATTAGGAATTTTAAAGTCCGCTTTTGTTGAAAAAATATTCGTACCTGCAACGGATGAATGTATCAATATTTCCGAGCTTTCCAAGCTTGCAAAGCAGACGGGTGCATTACTTTGCTACGCATATTTGGGTGATGTCGGAAATTCTGTTACGGGTGACAAAAAAGCACAGAAATTTGAGGATGATTATATTGAAACATTGTTCGAGGTATTAAAAGAACAGGGCATAGATGCGGTAACCTATATGCCGTCGAGAAATACACCCGAACAGCTTTCAAGAATACAGGAATTATGCAGAGAATTTAAGATGAAAGAAATTTCCGGTGAGGATATTAATTCACCGCGACAGAAATTTATCTGTAAGGAGCTTGAAAAGCCCCAGTTTTCTCATCTCATTGAAGCTACCTGGAACCTTATCAAGAGGGAACAGGAAGAAACGGCAAAAAGAGCATAATTGTATAATTCCTCCTTGTTTGTTTATAGGGAGGAATTTTCCTAATTTATTGACGGGAGATTTACTATGATTGAGTGTTTAAAAGCGGTAGTTTTGGGAATTGTTCAGGGCTTAACTGAGTTCTTGCCCATATCTTCAAGCGGACATTTGTCTGTATTTCAGCATTTTATGAACATAAATAACGGAGGAGAGGGTTCAAATCTGCTTTCCGTATTGTTACACATAGGAACACTTTTGGCAGTTTTACTTGTTTATTACAAAACACTTTGGGAAATGATTGTAGAATTTTTCAAAGCAATAGGGGATATTTTTAAGGGTAAGTTTTCCTTTAAAAATATGAATGAAACCAGAAGAATGATAGTAATGATGATTATTTCCTGTGTACCGCTTTTGCTTTTGCTCATACCGATAGGCAACGGTAATATGCTTATGGATTTTTTGGGCGGTCTTTCAAGCGACAGCGATATTATTGTTGAGGGCTTTGCCTTCCTGTTTACAGCCGCTTTGCTTTTGGGAGGCACAAGAATTTCCGAGAAAAAGAGCAGCAGATTAAAGGAAGTTGATACAAAAAGTGCAATATTTGTAGGTATTGCGCAGTTTTTTGCGGCAGGTTTTCCCGGAATTTCCCGTTCGGGTTCAACTATTTCAACCGGTATGCTTTGCGGTGTTGATAAAGAATATATGGTTCGTTATTCATTCATTTTAGGTATTCCGGCAATCATAGCCGCAAATGTTATGGAAATCAAGGATGCACTTGAAACAAATGCTGATGTAAATATACTTGCGGCGATTATCGGAATTGCTGTTGCCGCTGTTGTCGGATTTGCGGCAATAAAAATTCTTGAATGGCTCGTTAAAAAGGAAAAGTTTAAAATTTTCGGTTATTACTGTCTTGTAATCGGTGTCGTTGTTTTAATTGCGGCAATTGTTGAAAAAGTATTGAAAGGATAAAAAATGGCATCTAAATCTAATTCAAAAAAAACCGTTAAGAAAAAAACTAACGGTGTTCAGAATGTTTCAGATTTAAAAAAAGCAAAGAAAAAAACACCTCAGAAGTCAAAACCCGTTAAAACACCTCAAAAAGAAGAAAAAGTATTATTTCAGGGCAAAAGACAGTTAATTTCTTTACTGTTTTTAGCTTTCGGTTTGTTTAATCTTGCTGTACTTATAATTCCCGGCAAGAGGCTGTGGACAGGCTTACAAAGCTTTTTCTATGGGATTTTAGGCTATTGTGCTTTTGTGTTTCCTTTTATTTTACTGTATGCGGCAGTTGTTACCGCTATGGAAAAAAGAAAACCTAAACCGGTAAAAAATATTATTTTTGCTTTGTTGACAACTCTGTTTTTAGCTTCAATATTTTTCCTTTTCGGAAATAAAGAAGAGTTTTTTGAAAAAAGCACATACTGGCAGTATGCCACCGAAGCTTACAGAACCGGTATTTCTTCGATGAACGGTGGATTTTTCGGTGCTTTGTTCGGCGGACTTCTTGTAAAAATGTTCGGTAAAACCTGTGCCATTGTTACGGATTTTATTCTGATGTTTGCTTCGTTTATGTTGTGGACAGGCACAACCACCCGTAAGCTTTTTATGGCTATATATAACTCAGCCGATAAAGCAAAAAACAGAGCTGACGAACACAGAAATATCAGAAAAAGCGAAAAAGAAGAAAAAATCAATAATATGCCTGATGAATCGGATGACAATGTTTATGTTACCGATGACGAGGATGTATCAATAGATATTCCTGACTTTATCGGCGGCAGGGTACATGATATTTCCATAGGACCTCCGAGAGATGAAGAAATAAAACCGAATAAAAAGAAAAAAAAGAATATCGAACCAACAGGAATAGATGAACTTGACAATGATGATTTTGTCGCCGAAGAACCTGAGGACGCCTTACCTTTTGAAAGTGAAAAGCTTGATACCAAAACGAGAAAGTCTTCACCCGAAAGCGGAACATATAAATTACCGCCCATTGACTGTCTGAAAAAAAGATTGTCTTCCGAGGGCGCATCCGATGAAGATATCAATATCACAGCTCAAAAGCTTGTTGATACTTTGAGAAGCTACAATGTTGAATCAGAGGTTATTTCCGTTTCCAAAGGACCCTCAGTTACAAGGTACGAAATTAAACCGGCACCCGGTGTAAGAATTAACAGAATTACGGCTCTTTCCAACGAAATTGCCATGAATTTGGCTTCTTCATCGAGCATCAGGATTGAAGCTCCCATACCGGGCAAATCCGCTGTCGGTATTGAAGTTCCAAACGGTGTAAAATCCCTTGTTTCAATAAGGGAAATTATTGAATCAACAAAATACAATTCCGCAAAGAGTAAATTGAATGTTGCCTTGGGAAAAGATATTGCCGGTAATATTCAGTGTGCCGACCTTGCGAAAATGCCCCATTTGCTTATAGCCGGTACAACGGGTTCAGGTAAATCCGTTTGTATGAATACTATGATTTTGAGCCTTTTGTTCAATGCAACGCCCGATGAAGTAAAACTTCTTATGATTGACCCGAAAAAGGTTGAATTCAGAGTATATAACGGTATTCCGCACTTGCTTGTCCCCGTTGTTGACGATGCTAAAAAAGCTGCAGGTGCTTTGGCGTGGGCGGTTACCGAAATGACTAACCGTTACAGGCTGTTTTCCGAATTGGGTGCAAGGGATATCGAGGACTATAATTTCCATGCGGCAAATGACCCGAGTATGCCTAAAATGCACCAGATTGTTATATTTATTGATGAGTTATCGGATCTTATGATGGCGGCACCGAGTGAGGTTGAAGGTTCAATCTGCCGACTTGCTCAAATGGCAAGAGCCGCCGGAATTTACCTTGTTATAGCAACTCAAAGACCCTCAGTTGATGTTATTACAGGTCTTATTAAAGCGAATATTCCCAGCCGTATTTCTCTTATGGTTTCATCTCAGATAGATTCAAGAACCATAATTGACTCCGTCGGTGCCGAAAGCCTTTTGGGTAACGGTGATATGCTGTTTAAACCTGTGGGAATAAATAAACCCGTAAGAATACAGGGCTGTTTTGTTTCCACCGAGGAAATTAATGATGTTGTTTCCCATATCAAAAACCAGGAAACAACTGAATATGACGATAATATTATTAAAGAAATTGACAGACAAGCCGCTATGAGCAATAAAAAGGTTAAGGGTAGTGTTAATTTCTCTGATTCGGATGACGATGACGATAAAAAGAGCGATGTTCTTTTGCCCCAGGCTATTGATATTGCATTTGAAAATAACTGTATTTCTGTTTCCGTCCTGCAAAGAAGACTGAGCGTAGGTTACGCAAGGGCGGGAAAGCTTGTGGATATGCTTGAACAAATCGGAATTGCAGGACCTTACGAAGGTGCAAAGCCCAGAAAGCTGTTAATTACAAAGCAGGAATGGCAGGAAAGACAGGCTTTGTCCGATGATGACTTTGATAATCAGGACGATGCGGATGACGGAGAACTGTTTTAATGACCGGTAATGAATTTCTCCCTCTTTCAAAAGAGGAAATGTTAAGCCGTGGCTGGCACTATGTTGATTTTGTATATGTGACGGGTGATGCTTATGTTGACCACCCTTCTTTCGGTGCGGCTATAATTACCAGAGTGTTGGAAAATGCCGGTTACAAGGTGGGTATTATTTCTCAGCCCGACTGTAAATCTCAGGATGATTTTATGATTTACGGAAAGCCCCGTTACGGCTTTTTTGTGTCATCAGGTAATATTGATTCTATGGTTGCCCACTATACCGTGGCACTGAAAAAAAGAAGCACGGACGCCTATACGGAGGGCGGAAAAATCGGCAAAAGACCCGACAGAGCGGTAATAAAATATTGCAGAAAAATTCGTGAAATTTACGGTGATATACCCATTATTATCGGTGGGCTGGAAGCATCTTTGCGCCGTTTTGCTCACTATGATTACTGGGACGATACGGTAAGGCAGTCCATATTGTTTGACTCCGGTGCGGATATAATTTCCTACGGTATGGGTGAAAAGCAGACTGTCGAAATTGCGGATAAATTAAAGCATAATGTGCCTGTATCGCAAATCCGTGATGTTTTGGGTACGGTGTACGCAGTACCCACTTCCGAAACACCTTATGAGGGTGTGGAGTGTCCGTCATTTGAAAATGTAAAGACAAACAAAAAAGAATATGCAAAAGCCTGCAAAATCCAGATGGACGAGCAGGACCACATAAGGGGAAAGCTTATAAAACAGCGTCACGGGAATAAAATGTTAATTCAAAATCCACCTATGCCGCCGCTGACAACTAAGGAGCTTGATGCGGTATATGAGCTTCCGTTTACGAGGAAACCCCACCCGTCATATAAAGAAAAAATCCCCGGAATATCCGAGGTGGAATTTTCTATAACTCATAACCGTGGTTGCTTCGGCGGTTGTAATTTCTGTTCCTTGGCTTTTCATCAGGGGAGATATGTGACTTCCAGGAGCAGGGAGTCAATTATAAACGAGGCAAAAGAGCTTACAAAAATGCCTGATTTTAAAGGCTATATCAGCGATATCGGAGGACCTACCGCAAATTTCAGAACCACATCCTGTGAAAAGCAGAAGACATTGGGCTTATGTAAGGGCAAAAAATGCCTTGCGCCTAAACCTTGCTCTAACTTAATATCCGATCACAGAGAATATCTTGATATTCTCAGAAGTGTCAGAAATTTACCGGGAGTTAAAAAGGTTTTCGTCCGTTCGGGATTGCGGTATGATTATTTACTGCAAGATAAAAATCAGGATTTTCTGTATGAATTAATAAAATACCATGTAAGCGGACAGTTGAGAGTTGCACCCGAGCATTGCAGTGCAACCGTACTTGACTTTATGGGTAAACCGCATATTGAGGTATATAAAAAATTCTCGCAGAAGTATTATGAGATAACAAAATCAATTCACAAAGAACAGTATGTTGTACCTTATTTTATGTCCTCACACCCCGGATGTACTTTGGAGGATGCGGTAAAACTGTGCGAATTTTTAAAGCATGAAAATATAAAACCCGACCAGGTTCAGGACTTTTATCCTACACCGGGTACTGTTTCCACCTGTATGTTTTATACAGGACTTGACCCATACACGATGAAAGAGGTCTATGTGGCAAAAAATCCGCACGAAAAGGCTATGCAAAGAGCGTTGCTTCAATATTATATGCCGCAAAACAAAAAGCTTGTTGAAGAAGCATACAGGCTGACCGGCAGGAAAAATAATACAAAGAGGAAATGATATGAAAAATAAAAAAGCATCGGGAATAGCTGCAATAATAGTGGTTGCTGTTATCGTAATCAGCGGTTTACTTACGACAAAATATCCAAAGCTTATGAAAATGTTTTCCGTAAGCAAGGATGATGTTAATCCGACAGTACATTTTATTGATGTGGGGCAGGGTGACTGTTCTCTGATATGCTCTGACGGGCATAATGTTCTGATAGATGCGGGTCCTAAGGATGCAAAGGATGATGTGGTAGAATACCTTTTAAAAAATAATATTACAGCCTTTGATTATGTAATAATAACTCATCCTCACGCCGACCACATAGGCGGTATGTCAAAGGTTTTAAAGGAATTTAAGGTAAAAAATCTTATAATGCCCGACATTCCGAAAGAGCTTGTACCCACTTCAAAATCATTCGAAAAATTGCTGAATACAATCAAAGAAAATAATATAAAAGTTTTGAAAGCTGTACCGGGTGACAGGTATGACATTGGTGAAGATTATTTTGAAATTCTTGC
>JAZUIT010000367.1:0-7050 GCA_045642385.1 Acutalibacteraceae bacterium | reverse complement strand
CGGAGTTTCAGGCGAAACTTACGCCGACGGTCGACCGAAAAATGCTGATCGGCGTGCGGGTCCCCGAGGTCCGAAAACTTGCGAAAGAGTTGTACCGCTCCGGGCAATATGCCGATTTTCTGAACGAATTGCCGCACCGATATTATGACGAAAATATGCTCCACGGGCTTATTCTGTCAGAAATAAAGGATTATGAAAAATGCGTTGAGCAGGTGGATAAATTTTTGCCGTATGTGGATAACTGGGCAGTATGTGATATTATGTCACCTAAAATTTTCAAAAAGAACAAAGAAAAACTCCTTGAAAAAATCAAGGAGTGGAGTTTGTCTGAGCATACATATACTTGTCGATTTGCTTTGGAAATGCTGATGTCACATTTTCTTGATGAGGATTTTAAGCCCGAATATCTCGAAATTCCCGCCGCCGTCATTTCCGAAGAATATTATGTGAATATGATGATTGCCTGGTTCTTTGCAACAGCATTGACTAAGCAATGGGAACAAACAATTTCCTACATAGAAAACGGAAAACTCGACACATGGGTCCACAACAAAACAATTCAGAAAGCACGGGAAAGCTTGAGAATCCCGCAAGATAAAAAAGAATATCTGAAAGCTTTCAAAAAGTAAATTTAACAAGTATAGAAGACCGAAAAACAGAAACAATCAAATTTCTTAACTATTCTTTCGGAGTAATATTTAATTTTTTATCAATACTGGTAAGTTGAAAAATACTCATAACCTCGTGGCACACATTAATAACAGAAAAGCTTGCGTCAAGCTCCTTTGTCTTTCTGTGGCAGGCAACAATCTGCCTTAACCCGGAAGATGAAAGATATTCCACATTTTCAAAGTCAAGAGTTAAGCTCTTGGCTTTTTCTATTTTTTCGACCTCAGCGCCCAACTCAGGTGATGACAGAGTATCAAGCCATCCGTCAAGCTTTATTAAAATATTACCGTCATTATTTACCGTTGAAATTTTCATTTGTTTTCCTCCCCGAAAAATTTTGTTAATTTTAAAACATTTTTATTATTCACATACTCATATTTTGCATCGTCAATATATGACATTGCAATAAACCTGCCTAAACCGCCGATTTGAACATCAATATCGTAATCGTCAATACTGACCTCCTGTAACGGGTCAAAGGGCTGACCGCCATCCTCAAAGGTCATTTCAACCTTGTTGGTAATTGAAAGTATGAAGCGTACCTTCTCGCCCTGAGGTACTGAGTTTTCAAAGGCGTATGAGCAGATATTTACGAAATATTCCTCTGCGACCAAACATAAACTGCGTTGAATTTCCTTTGATATATCCAAAGAAGTTATTGCGGATTTAATCTTTGACATTTCCTTAATATCAAGGTCAAGCAGCAGCTCTGTTGCACCTTTAATTTTCAAAGAAAGCATTGTAATATCATCGTGCTGTTCCGCTTCACCCGAAAAAGCTTTAACATCATTTTCGATTACCGTCACAATATTTTCATCGGAATTTATAAGCTTTTCAAGTTTATTTTTCAACCGTTCATCGCCGTAGAATTTCTTCTCGTTATTTATTGCTTCGGTTATTCCGTCAGTATAAAGGAATACCGTATCACCTGTATTAAGCTTAACTGTCGCCTGACTGTATTTTTCACCCTCAAACAATCCTAACGGTGTACCGACTTCGACTTCAAGTGCAGAAAGCTTATCGGTAAGCAAATAAGGCGGATTATGTCCTGCATTTGCAAAGATAAATTTATCCGTATTCTTATCGTAAATTCCCACAAATACTGTTGCAAACAGTAAAGCGGCATTATTTACCGATAAAGTGTCATTTGTTTTTTCAAGTATCTCAGCCGGTGAGAAATTCAGCTTTGCATACAGACGGATAATCATCAGCGTAACTGCCATAAAGATTGAAGCCGAAACACCTTTACCGGAAACATCTCCGACAGCTACAAGCATACGGTTATTGTCAAGCGGCAGATAATCATAAAGGTCACCGCCTATGTCTTTGGCAGGATTCATTACCGCATTCAACTCACATCTGCCGTCAAAATAATGCTCATTTGACAAAAAGCCTCTCTGAATACCTGCGGCAACATTAAGCTCCGCTTTCTGCTGTGCTTTGTCCTCATTAAGCTCTCTGATATTTTTAAGATATTTGTCAATTTCCGCTGTCATGCTGTTAAAGGATTGGGAAATCATTGAATATTCATCACAGCCATGCTCATTAAGGGTCGCTGATGCTTCGTTGCCGCCGACTACATAGTCATTCATAGCGTTGGCAATCCGTTGTGCCGGGTATGAAACCTTTTTACGCATAAGCCGGAAAACAGCAAAATATATAGCTAAGACAACGGCAATTATAAATAATACCGAAAGTCCGCAAAATCCCAATACCTGTGAGGCTACATAGGAATATGACAAATCTATACCCACAACCACCTTGTTGCCGAAGCCGTCCTCCGACAGCATTATTGTTCCGATACTATGCCCGAAAAAATTATCGTTTACGGTAGCAAATGTGCGTTTTCCCTGCCACACCTCCAGCTCCTCTTTTGTAGGCTCGGTTTTTACAACATATCCCGTTTTGTAATCGGTTATTTTTTCATCTCCTAATTCTACCTTTTGATTGAAACTAATATAGGTTCTGGTGCCGTCCTCAATATTGGGAATGTAAACATAGGCGTGCTCCACATTGAGCCAAAAGCAAAGATATTGTCCGTAATATATGGCGTTATCGGGGTGTTTCAAATCAACGGGTGATTTTTCCCAGCTTGCTTTTTCCATAATACTGTCGGCATAAATTCCCACAATGGACTTTGAAAAGCTTTCATTTTTATTTCTGATAACAAAGAAAACAAGCAAAACCGACCCGATAAAAAGTATAACGAATGTAATTAACAGCAGATGTGCTATTTTCCCCGTAATCTTTTTTGCAATAGAATTTTTCATTCTTCCACCCCGTTACTCATCCGTTTCGAAATAATCAAGAGTAAGAATACTGTTGATTGCACGGTCAAGATATGAATCATCCACAAGCGGCCACGAAAAGCCGATACGGTAAAGAATATTTGTGGTAAACAGATTATCCGTTTCGACTGCGTGGGCGTCCTTAATATCATAAGCAGCTAAGCCGTTGAGCTTTGCGTTAATTTTGTCGTCACCTAATTTCTGACGGAACTCCTCGTAATAAGCTTCATCCTCTGTTGCGACAATTTCAATTCCGTTTCGGTTACAGGCATCAATAACCTTCATTTCATCAAATCCGTAACGGTTATCCGCATTAAATGCGGTGAAAATATCATTTGTACCGGCAAGAAGCACAACCGCCCTCGCCGTACAGTCAACCGGTGAAAACTTCATGGGGTCTATCATGTGGCTTATCGGGTATTTGCCCATAAGTGCAAAACCTCTTATACCGCTTAAAAACATATTTGTTTCAAGGTTAACCTGAAATTCACCGTCACTGTGGCGTCCCATAAGATTTCCCACACGGATAACCTT
Organism: Acutalibacteraceae bacterium; assembly: GCA_045642385.1. GTDB lineage: Bacteria > Bacillota > Clostridia > Oscillospirales > Acutalibacteraceae > RGIG2945. Next base: position 3,559 of record JAZUIT010000367.1, on the reverse strand, counting down.
ACCACGCAAGCCGTTATCTATGGCATCAAACATTTTTAATTCTGCGTGATACTTGGATATACCGTACTTGTTATCCATATCATCAATGACGAAAAGCTCGTTTTCGTGCATACGAACCTGATTTTCCCAGCTTTCCTGAGTATGAATACCGGGTACGGAGACGGTGGAAATTTGTATAAGCTTTGCATTTTTCTTTCTGCATACAGCTATAAGATTTTCAACACCGGTAACATTTATTCTTTCAAGAATATCGTCGTCCGCAAAATGCTTTACGCAGGCGGCACAGTTGATAACCGTGTCAAAATGAACATCCGAAAGTACCTGATTAAGGGAATCATCGGTTATATCCGCATCAAGAACGGTTATGCGGTCACGAAGCTCATCTTCAAAGCTTTTGCTGAAATAATAAATTAACATGGCTTTCAGGCGTATTTCGGGACTTTCATGACTGCCCTTTCTCACAAGACACCAGATGTGACCGTCCTCAATTTCCAAAAGCTCTTTAAGTATATGTATTCCTAAAAAGCCTACCGCACCGGTAAGAAGAATATTGCCCAGCGGCTCACGCTTAACCTGATTTGAATATTTTATGGCGTTGTATTTCAGGGTTTCACGGGTAGGCTCAGCCTTAATGGACTTTGCCTCCTCAACCGCCTTTTCTTTAACATATCTACGCTGAATAAAGTATGAAAGCTCCTCCGGAGTGGGATTATCAAAAATATCCCCGTATTTAACCTCTATTCCGTCCGACATAAGCATCATTGTAACCTTTGCGGCTGAAAGTGATGTACCGCCCAGCTCAAAGAAATTATCATCCGCATATACTTCATCAAGGCTCAGAACAGATGCAAAAATCTCACACAATTTCTGCTCAACGGATTTCTTAGGTGCTTTTCTGCCGCCGGATTTTTTGCTCGTTTTCTTAACATCCGGCAAGGCTTTTTTATCAATTTTTCCGTTCGGTGTAAGGGGCATATTTTCAAGCTGCATAAGAATATCCGGAACCATATAATATGTAAGCTTGGATTTAAGATATACAGTAAGTTCTTCAATATCAATCTCGCAAGCGGCTGTAAAGAACCCTGCAAGATAATCCTCTGCCCCGTTATTTCTTACGATAACCTTACTTTGTTTAACGGCTTCAAAAGAGCATATTACATTTTCGATTTCGTCAAGCTCCACACGGAAGCCTCTGAGCTTGACCTGATTATCAATTCTGCCGCAGAATTCAATTTCCCCGTCCTTATTCATTCTTACAAGGTCGCCGCTGTGATATGCCGGTCTGCCGTTCATAGTAAAGAAAGCGGCTTTATTCTTTTCGGGAAGCTTAATATAACCTCTGCCCACACATTCACCGCAGATAATCAGCTCACCGCAGGCATAGGGCGGCAAAACATTTCCGAATTTATCCGCAACATAAAATTCAGTATTCGCAAAGGGCGAACCTATTGTAATATTTTTAGGACCTGTAAGGATTTTTGCACAACAGCTTATTGTACATTCCGTAGGACCGTATCCGTTTATAATATTCATATCCGGATTTATCTTTTTAAGCTCGTTATAAAGAGTTTCCGGGAATGCTTCTGCCCCAACAACAATGGATTTTATATTATTTAATGCAGGACGAAATTCCTCAATGCTTATATAGTTATTTATAAATGACGGTGTACAGCTCATAGCTTCGACATTGTTGTCAATCATAAGCTTTGCAAGCTGTAAGGGGTTATGAACATCATCCTCAGTTGCCATACACACGGTTTCACCGTTGCAAAGATGCATAAAATTATCAAAAATTGACATATCAAAGGAAATTGAGCTGGTGGCAAGCACAACATCACCGGCTCTTCTGCCCGAATACAATTCATAAGGATAATAATCCGTTTGAACATGGTTTGCAAGATTATGATGCTCAATCATTACACCCTTCGGCGTACCGGTTGAACCGGAGGTATAAATACAGTATGCAAGGGAATTGACATCTATATCGAGGTTGAGATTTTCGGTATTTTCATTGGCGGTAAGCTCCTCAACCGTCTTTGTGATATATGGTTTATCATCTGCGAAAAGCTCCGGACGGGCAGATTTAATTTCCTGAGTAGTGATAACAATGGGACTTTCTGCATTGGTAAGGCAGAAATCAATTCTGTCATCGGGGTAACTCGGAAGCATTGCAAGAAAAGCACCGCCGGATTTTAAAATACCGAGCTCGACAACCGAAATGTCCACACTTCTTTCCAAAACCATACCCACAATGTTGTCCTGACGGATACCTGATTGTTTCAGTGAATGTGCAATTTTGTTTGCTCTTGAATTCATTTCACCGTAAGTTAAAGATTTACCGTCCGCAATAATTGCGGTTTTATCGGGATGCTTTGCAACATTGTTTTCAACAAGACGGTGTACGGGAACATTTCTGAAATCCTGTTTTGTGTCGTTGGTGTCGGTAATAACCTTACGGCTCTCATCTGAAAGTACGGAAATATTTTTAACATACTCGCTGTCAACAAGGCTTATCGCACCACGCTCAACAGAGCTTACAAAATGCTTAATAAACATCTCGCTGTACATATTTCTTTTATAATCCGCAACAAGCTCATACTTGCCGTTGCGTTTGTAAATATTCACGGTAAGCGGTGCTTTTGCAACTGACGGCAGAATGTCAATCAATTCCGCTTTTTTGCCGCATATTTCGTTAAATTCAAAGCCGTCACCCTGATAAACAAAGATTATATCCGACTTAATATTATACGCACGGGAAATTTCCGCAAAGGAATAAATATCGTAATTAAAGCTGTTCATCAGCTGTTCTTTAATATCGCGGACAAGCTGAACGGTTTTCTTTTCGCCTGCCACATCAACCAAAACGGGAATAGTTTTAACAAGCATAGTCATGGAATTTGCAAGCCTTGAATCGCTTCTTCCGTTATAAACCGTTGTATAAATTACATCGTCACGGTGGTCAAAGCGACCCAAAACCACACCGAATACCGCATTGAAAAATGCGTTAAGTGTCAACTTATTTTCCTCGCAGTATTTTTCGATATGCTCGGGGTTAACCGAAAAAGTATATGTAAGAGAAGCGCTGCTTTCATCCTCAGCTTCGGGAGCTTTCGGGGGCAGGCATTGAGCATCACAGCCGGCAAAAATTCCGTCATAGTAAGCTTTTGCCGCTTCGTACTTTTCGGACTCATGCGCTTTCTGTTCGTCCAAAGCTGCTTCAAAACCGGAATATTTTTCGTTCGTGAGCTTTTCGCCCGAATAAGCTTTTTCAATATCTTTTATTAAAATTGCCTCGGATGTGCCGTCTGAAATTATATGGTGGAAATCCATGAACAGATAATTTCCGTCATCCGTTACATACACAACCACTCTGTAAAGTGTCTCACCAATAAGCTTAAAGGGCTTTACAAGCTCTGTCTTACCGGGTACGGTTTCGCATCTTATAAACTGAACATCCGGGGAAACATCATCATTTCTTACGGCGTGTATTTCTCCGTTTTCATCAAGTTTAAGCGTGGTTTTAACATAAGGATGTGCGTTAATTGCATCTGTTACCGCA
>JAZUIT010000366.1:0-4311 GCA_045642385.1 Acutalibacteraceae bacterium | reverse complement strand
AAAACGGTGATGTAATTGAAGGCTTACCCGTTACAATTTCTTACTCCGGTAAGACATTCTCCGGCAAAACTTATCTCTCATACAAGGCTCCTTCAAATTCCGGAAACTATGTTGCAACCGCAACCTTTGCAGGTGACGGATATTATGCAAACTCATTCAAATCCGGTGCAGTCATAGATATTGATAAAATAGCCGCAGCAATTAAATTTGACAATGTCACAACAAAGATTCTCAAAGATGTTGATTATTCTTCCGTAGGCTACACTTATGTAGGAATTACAGCAGAGCAGGCAGCAAGAATTGCCGCAACACTTTCCTGCAATGATAATATTCATCTTCTTATCGGAACACATAATATGAAGGTTGTTATTCCCGAGGATATAGCAGCCGAATATGATGTTACTGTTCTCGGCGGAAAGCATACCGTAAGGCTCTTCGGATAAAATAATTATATACTAAATAAATACGCAAAAAAGGGGGACTGCAAAATGCAGTCCCTCTTATGTTATTGTTCTTTTTTAAAACACTTGCAAGCTTCGCCCCTGCGCCGCATTTATTTATCCATTTCGCTGTCAAATACATCTGTAACCTTTGCATCAAATGCATTTTTCTGCAATACCGACACACCCTCAATCGTTGTTCCGCCGGGAGAACACACCATATCTACAAGCTCCCAGGGATGACAATCCGAGCTGTTTACAAGCTTCGCACTGCCCAAAACAAGCTGTGTTGCCGTTTTGTATGCAGATTTTCTTTCCATACCGTTTTCTATTGATGCCTGTGCCAGCGCATCAATTATGGAATATGTATAGGCTTTTATTGTATTTTCAACAGTTTCATAGGCATCTTTGTTGCCGACAGGATAATTATTCATTACTTATTTTCCTCATCAGGAATATCGGAAGTACAGTTGGGGCATTTTGTAGCATTAATATCAATTTCGGTTTTGCAGAAAGGACAAACCTTTGTTGTGGGAACGGCAGCCCCTTCCTCTTCTTTGTGAATAAGGCTTTTAACATCATTAACCTTATTAATAGCCTTAACAATAAGGAAAATTACAACTGCCATAATAAAGAAATTAATTACAGCGGAAATAAATGTACCGAAATTCAATGTTGCAAGACCGGCTTCCTTAGCCTTTGCCAATGTATTAATAGCCGCCTTGTCATAATCCTTAAAGCTCAAAACAACAAACCAGTTTGAAAAATCAATACCGCCTGTAAGAATACTGACGATAGGCATAAAAATGTCATCAACCAGCGAGCTTACGATTTTCTGAAAAGCTCCGCCGATGATAACACCGACTGCCAAATCAATTACATTGCCTCTTGCAATAAAATCAGAAAATTCCTTAATAACTCCGTTTTTCTTTCTTTCTTTTTTCATTTTCAACACCTCTTTTCGTAATTTTATCATTTTAATTTGCAGAAGTCAATACAAATACTTTATTTTTGTTGATTTATTTAAAATAGTATAGTATAATGATATCATTCTAATTGTAATATCGGAGGATATGAGGATGCTTTTAGCCGTAGATGTGGGAAATACAAACATTGTTCTTGGCGTTTTTGATAAAGAAAATCTGGTTTTCGTGGCACGAATTGCAACGGATAAAAATCTTACTCCCGACCAATATGCTGTCACTCTTTCCGAAATTTTCAAATTACATAATCAAAACATTACTGAAATTGACGGTGCAATTATCAGTAGTGTTGTTCCCGATATTACATCTTCCATAAAATCATCCGTTAAAAAATTAACCGGTGTGGATACACTCGTTGTCGGTCCCGGATTAAAAACAGGTATTAATATTCTGATTGACAACCCTGCGCAGGTGGGTTCCGATTTGATTTCCGGCACGGTAGCAGCCGCAAAACTTTATAAGCTTCCGGCATTGGTTGTTGACTTGGGTACTGCCACAAAAATCAGTGTGGTAAGTAAATCCGGTGCTTTCTGCGGTTGTATTATTGCGCCCGGTGTTTCAATTTCACTTAACGCTCTTTCAAAAACCGCCTCTCTCCTACCTTCGATTTCACTTGAAAATGCGGGTGCGGTTATAGGTAAAAACAGCGTTGACAGTATGAAATCCGGTATCGTATACGGCACAGCCGCTATGATTGACGGTTTGTGTAATAAAATTGAAAAAGAATTGAACGAAAAGGTTGAAACAATAGTTGCCACAGGCGGACTTGCAAGAGATATTATCAAACACTGCGACAGAGATATTGTTATGAACGAAAATCTCGTTGTACTCGGTTTAAAATGTCTTTATGACAAAAACACTTATTAATTTTGCGTTGCATCTTTTTGACCGAGTGATAATAATCCGAATACACCTTGGATACGGATATTTTTCCATATTCAAGGCAAGTTTTATTTTGCTTTATAGTGGTTAGATGCAAGGCGGACGATTGAGAAATACTTTCCGTATTTCGATTGAGGACAACGAAGCAGATGACCGCTATAAAACAGAATAAAATGTGTTCGGATTGTTATCGCTCGGTTAAGAGCAGCAGCAAGGAGGAATAAAATTGAATAGTAAAATCAAAAAAACAAACATGGTCCGGTTTGTACAGCTCATTATGCTTACCGCAATTATTGTGCTGATGGCATTTACACCAATCGGATATTTAAAAGTAGGTGCTTTATCAATCACTTTTCTTGTAATTCCGGTTGCAGTCGGAGCAGTTACATTGGGACCGTGGCAGGGTGCATTTTTAGGCGGAGTTTTTGGTCTGACAAGTTTTTTGCAGGCACTCGGACTTGACGCTTTCGGAGTGGCACTTTTCCAGATTAGCCCCGTAAAAACTGCCGTAATGTGCTTTGTTCCGAGGATACTTATGGGATATTTATGCGGACTGATTTTTAAGCTTACGGATAAATTTAAATGGGCAAAAAAAACTGCCGCATCGCATTTTATAGCTAATCTGTCTGCGGCGCTTATAAACACGGTTTTATTTATGACCGCCTTAATACTGCTGTTCGGCAAAACAGAGTATATTATGAATATACGCAATTCCGTCGGCGGTTCAAATGTTTTAATGTTTGTAATACTGTTTGTAGGCATCAACGGTGTTATTGAGGCTTTAACATCTACGGTTGTCGGCACAGCTATTTCAAAGGCAATTTCCGTTGCCGTCAAAAAAATACATTAAATCAGCAAGATAACGGTTAATCAAAAGAGAATAAGTCAGCTTTTTGAACAAAAGCCGGGCAAGAAAAAATCCTACTCTGCGTAAAGCAGAATAGGATTTTATTGTTATATATGAAATTATTTCAATGCTTCTGCAACTGCAACAGCACAAGTAACTGTCATACCTGTGCATCGCCGTACATACCTCCCCTGATTGATTATCACCAGTTCGGATAATTCAGGTTTGAAGATAAACCAAGCAAAAAATCAGCCGATACTTTGAAATAAAGGCATAGTGCTTTTATATCTTCTATATCCGGCTCAAATTTACCGCATTCTATATACACAGTGTAATAACACAGGATACGATTTCATGTGTTACATAATTGCACATAAATTGCACATAATTATATTGACAATTTAACTGTAGGGAGTATAATATAGTTATGGAGGCGATATTATGAAAAATATTAATGTTACAATGCGTGTTGACGAAGATTTGAAGAAACAAGCAGACAAACTTTTTTCAGAACTCGGTTTAAATCTTACCACTGCGTTCAATATCTTCCTGCGTCAATCTGTTCGTGAACAACAAATTCCATTTAATGTAAGTAAAAATATTCCCAATGCCACAACACTTTCCGCTATGGATTCATCTGAAAACAATGCCGATGTTTTCGGTCCTTTCGACAGTGTTTCTGATTTAATGGAGGCACTTAATGCTTAAAATCGAATTTACCGGTCAATTTAAAAAAGACTACAAACTGGCTATAAAACGAGGGTGTAATCCTGAAAAATTACAAGATGTTATCAATATACTAGTAAACGAAAAAACTTTACCGCAAAAATACAAGGATCACCCTTTGACTAATTCACGCAATTATCAAAATATGCGTGAGTGTCACATTGAGCCGGATTGGTTGCTTGTTTATAAGGTGTATCAAGATGTACTGGTACTTCGCCTTATACGAACCGGTAGCCATAGTGATTTGTTTTGATAACAAATTTCAATCTGTTCCAATAAAACCACAGCAGTAATGTTCGTTGTTTACCGAGGTATGAGACTTTCTAAAAATTAAATTTAGGAGCTGTGACGGTTTTTGTTTCGTCACAGCTCCCTCAAAATTTACAAAATTTATTTTATTTCAATGCTTCTGCAACTGCAACAGCACAAGCAA
>JAZUIT010000365.1:0-4279 GCA_045642385.1 Acutalibacteraceae bacterium | reverse complement strand
TTCAGAACATTATCCCCGAACAGAAAATACGCAAGTATAACCGGGAACGACCAGAACATAGGGTGCAGACTGAACGCTTCGGCAAAATTAAAATGAAGTGCCGCAACCAACGCCCTTGTAAATCCGCATCCGGGGCAGGGGATTTTGAATAAATACCTCCAAATACAACTGATTTTTGTTATATGCGAGATTATGTAACCAATTACAAACAACACGGAAACACAAATTTTCGGAGGTAAATTTTTAGTAAAATCTTTCACTCAAATTAATTTATCCGGGTTAACTTCATAGCTGTCGATAAGGATTTTTATAAAATCAATTAATGCTAAAATAGCACCAATACCGAAACACAAAGACATTATGATTTTAAAAATGCCCTTTTTATTTTCACCCATAACAAAATTATGGATACCGAGACCGCCTAAAAAAAAGCAAAGGACAGCCATGCTGACTTTATCATGTCCGTTTAAATAGTTTTTCTTAACAGACATTCCGCAGTTTAAGCAAATATCTGCATTGGGAGCAATCGGCTGACCGCAGTTAGCGCAGAATTTGTCGCCGTTGCCTTTTTTAGCACCGCAATTGGTGCAAAAATCCTGATTATCGTTCATAGCCGTACCGCAATTTTTACAAAACATAAATACACACTCCAATACAATTAATAATATAACCAATATGATTATAGCATATAAAGCGGAACATATCAAGAGAAAATAATTAATTTTTGAGAAAATAAAAATTTAACAAAAAAACCTTGTAATTTTTCCGAAAGTGTGATAACATAAGGTGTAATTATCATAATTGACTACATTTCGACAGGAATAGATAGGAAAAATCGGGAGGAAAAAAGAATGGCATTTGAAATTGACAATGAACTTGATACCACTACGCAGATTAAAGTTATAGGTGTAGGTGGCGGCGGCGGAAACGCAGTCAACAGAATGATCAGGGCAAATGTATTGGGAGCGGAATTTGTATCGGTAAATACAGATAAGCAGATTCTTCTCCAGTCACAGGCAACACATAAAATCCAGATAGGTGAGAAAATCACAAGGGGACAGGGCGCAGGCGGCAAAGCTGAGATTGGCGAAAAAGCTGCCGAGGAAAGCCGTGACCTTCTTGCAGATGCACTTAAAGGAACGGATATGGTGTTCGTAACCGCAGGTATGGGCGGCGGAACGGGAACAGGTGCCGCACCCGTAGTTGCACAGATTGCAAAGGAAATGGGTATCCTTACAATCGGCGTTGTTACAAAGCCTTTTAAATTTGAGGGTAAAAACCGTATGCGTCAGGCTGAGGCTGGTATTGAAAAGCTCAGCAAGTCGGTTGATAGCCTTATTGTTATCCCCAATGACAGATTGAAATTAATTTCAACCCAGTGCAGAACTCTTTCGGAGGCTTTTGCTTTGGCAGACGATGTTTTGCTCCAGGGTGTTAAGAGTATTTCCGAGCTTATCAAGGTTCCGGGATACATAAACCTTGACTTTGCCGATGTTACAAGCATTATGAAGGATGCCGGCTTTGCACACATGGGTGTTGGCCGTGCAAGCGGTAAGGATAAGGCGGAAGCCGCCGCAAATATGGCAATTTCCAGTCCCTTGCTTGAAACTGAAATTGCCGGCGCACACGGTGTTATTATCAGTATTACATCATCAGAGGATATCGGACTCGATGAGGTTGATGCCGCCGCTACTATTATCAGTGATGCGGCTGACCCGTCAGCGGATATTTCATGGGGTGTTGCATTTGACCCGAACCTTAATGATGAAATGGTTATTACCGTTGTTGCAACGGGCTTCGGTGACGGTCCTGCAATTCCGGAGGACGATTCCGATATTCGCCCCTTAGCTTCAAGGAATGAACAGCCTGCTCCCAAGGCTGAACCTGCTCCTCAGCCGGAAGAATCTGCCCCGGTTGTTGAGGAAAAGAAGGAAGAACCGGCACCCGCACCGGCACCGAAAAAGAAGTACGGTGTAGACGATGACCGTTTCTATGATGTACTTGATGAAATCATCCGTAATAAGGGTAGGAAATAATTACCGTTTTTGTATTTGATAAAAAATACGGAGCTGAAAAAACAACAAGTTTTTTCAGCTCCTTTTTAATTTTTAATTTTTAATTCTTAATTATGAATTATGAATTATGAATTACATTACCCCCACCGGCTATCGCCACCTCCCCCAAGGTAGGCTTTTGTCAGCAATTTTGATAAAACTAAAAACTAAAATCGGGTGTGGGTGAAACCCACCCTTAACTCCTAATTCCTAACTCCTCACTCCTAACTAAGAATTAACAATTATCATTACTGATTTTTTTGCGTACCAAAAGACTGCCGAGTGCCTTGCCGTTAAAAGGAATAAGCGGATAAAGATAGCTTTTTTCTGAAACGGTTTTTGTGGTGCTTATGAGTATAATTCCCAATAACAATGCGGCTATAAAACCGTACAGGTTGAATATGGCGGTCAGTATTAAATTTAACATCCTCAGAAGCTTAAAAGCATATCCCAATTCATAAGACGGCTGTGCAAAATTTGTAATTGCAACATACGCCATATATAAAACCACCTCAGGTACCATCCATTTTGCACTTACCGCAAATTCACCCAATACCAACGCACCTATTACGCTGAACGAGTTACTCAACGAATTTGGTGTATTAAGCGATGCCAATTTCAGCGCATCAATAATTACTTCCGATAACAGTAATTGCACTATAACAGGTACATTTATGGGACTTTCTATTTTTATAAATTCCAACCATGACGGAATAATGTCGGGATTTTTTATCAGCAAAAACCACAATGGCGTGAGAAAAATATTCAAGCCGAAAACAAACAGCCTTATAAATCTCAGATAAGTTCCCACTACCGGCGGAAAATAAAAATCGTTTGTGTCCTGTACAAAATCAAAAATTCCGCTGGGTATTATCATAGCGGAGGGCGAGGTGTCGGTGATAATTATTATATTACCCTCATTAATACAAGCCGCCGCCGCATCCGGTCTTTCGGTATAGCGGATTTTCGGGAACGGATTGTACATTTGCTTCTTTATCAGACATTCCGCCAAACTTTCCTGACCCATGGAAAGTGAATTTATATCAATATCATTTAATTTTTTACGCATTTTTTCAACAAGCTTTTTATCCGCCGCATTTGTAAGATAACACATAGCTACATCGGTTTTTGATTTTTTCCCGATGCTGAAAATTTCCATTCTCAAATGTGTGTCCCTTATCCTTCTGCGAATTAAAGCGGTGTTGAAAATCAGAGTTTCCACAAAGCCGTCATGAGCGCCGCGCAAAACCTTTTCGTCCTCCGGCTCATCAATGCTTCTGACGGGGTAGGTTCTCGCATCAATTACTATGGCTTCGCTGTAACCCTCCATAAGCATTATCAAAGCCCCGGACAGGCAAAAAGAGCACACCGACTCCAAATCCCCGGAAACCTCCGTTTCGGTATAGGGGATAAAACGGTTTGCAAAATCCCTTGCACTTGTGAGCTTTTCAATATCCTGTGCTTTTGCGGTCATAAGGAACTGGATAATCCTCTCCATAAGCATATCCTTTGTGAAACCGTCCACAAAGTATAATTTCGCTTTTTTCCCCGCTGTTATAATATTTCTGCCCACTATATCAAAGTTTTCATTTATCTGCAAGGCATCATCAAGCAGACTTACATTTGAATAATAATCTTTATTAAAACGAATAATGTCAACCACATCCTCACAGATATGATTGACATTATTTTGATATTTTATACTCACATTCCGGAACTTTTCATTGCGGCATAGCAAAGATATATAAAAATGCAGGCAAAAATTATAAAAGCTATTATTAACCATATTAAATAAGCTAAGGATAATTTCTTTCTGCCTTCCTTTTTTTCGGGAATACAGCTCCATATTACCAGGAAAATTATACCGATTACCGGAATACCGCCCACCAGAAATGTCAGCAGATAGTCGCCTATGCTCATTTTCGGCTTTGTAATATTTTCTTCATCCGCAACTGCCGGGTTATCAACATATTTCTGAGTTGCGCCACAGTGGATACACACCTCAGCACCGTCCTCTATGGGTGCGGCACAGCGTTTACACAGCATTTCACATCACCTCACTTTATTTATATTTGTTGTCCGTCTGTCATTGCAAACGACAATTTTATTTCCAATTTTCAAAAATTACATCATTATGATATTCTAAAAAATCCTTATCAGGTCTAACTTTATCCGGTAATCTTATTTTTTTATTCTTCGCAGATTGTAAAATGAAGTTGCAATAG
>JAZUIT010000364.1:0-9490 GCA_045642385.1 Acutalibacteraceae bacterium | reverse complement strand
CATAATGTCTTTGTGTTTCGGTATTGGTGCTATTTTAGCATTAATTGATTTTATAAAAATCCTTATCGACAGCTATGAAGTTAACCCGGATAAATTAATATGAGTGAAAGATTTTACTAAAAATTTACCTCCGAAAATTTGTGTTTCCGTGTTGTTTGTAATTGGTTACATAATCTCGTACATAACAAAAATCGGTTGTATCTGGAAATATTTATTTAAAATCCCCTGCCCCGGATGCGGATTTACAAGGGCGTTGGCTGCGGCTGTGCGTTTTGATTTTGCCGAAGCGTTCAGTCTGCACCCTATGTTTTGGTCGTTTCCGGTTATACTTGCGTATTTTCTGTTCGGGGATAATGTTCTGAAAAACAAAAAATTTGATTGCCTTATGCTTGTAATCCTCTCGGGATTTGTAGTTGTATGGGTTTTCAGGTTGTGGTGTTTATAGTTTATTGAGGGGATGTAAAAAACGAACAGACCGAAAAAAGTATTATAGAGTTCAAAAGATGTTGTACTTTTTTCTATCCCCTTTATGCGCTTTTACAAAACTCAGTTAAAAAATCCGGGGAGCTGTAAGAAACTTGTAGTTTTTTACAGCTCCTTTTTTATTCATCGGCTTTTGAAAAATTTCCTAATATTTGACAACAGCGATATACTTATGGTATACTATTAAATTAGTGAAAAGGATATTTCGCAGAAAGGATTTTTGCTTATGAAAGATAAAATTGAAGCCGCAAGGCTCAAATTTAAAGAACAACTCAGTAATGCCAAAAGTGTTGAGGATATTGAAAATCTCCGTATTGCTTTTTTGGGTAAAAAGGGTGATATTACCGAGCTTTTGAAGCAGTTAAAGGATGTTGCCGCCGAACAGAAAAAGGAAGTCGGAAAGGATATTAACATCTTAAAGGGTACTGTTGCAAAGCAGATTGAGGAAAAGCTCACGGAACTGAAAGCACTTGAACAGGAAAAAAAGCTTAAAAGTGCTAAGCGTTACGACATTACCGCTCCCGATGATTTGGGATTGGGTTCTTTGCACCCCATTACCCTTGTTCAGCGTGAGGTTGAAAAGGTTTTCGTTTCCATGGGCTTCACCATTGAGGATTTCTCGGAAATTGTTGATGATTATAATAATTTCGAGGCTCTCAATATCCCCAAACATCACCCCGCCCGTGATATGCAGGACACATATTATTTAGATAACGGTCAGCTTTTGAAAACTCACACATCTGCCGCACAGAATGCAATTATGAGAAAATACGGCGCTCCGCTGCGTGTTATTTTCCCCAGCCGTTGTTTCAGAAATGAAGCTATTGACGCAAGCCACGAAAACACATTCTTCCAGATGGAAGGAATTATGATAGACAAGGATATTTCAATTTCCAACCTTATTTACTTTATGAAAACGCTTTTATCCGAGGTTTTCAACAGGGATGTTAAGGTAAGGCTTCGCCCCGGCTTTTTTCCCTTTGTTGAACCGGGTTTTGAGCTTGACATTAACTGTGCCATCTGCGGCGGTAAGGGTTGCCCCACCTGTAAGCAGTCAGGCTGGCTGGAGCTTTGCCCCTGCGGTATGATTCATCCCAATGTTTTAAAAGCAGGCGGCATTGACCCGGAGGAATATACAGGCTTTGCTTTCGGTTTAGGTCTTACAAGGCTTGCCATGATGGAATACAATATTAAAGATATAAGAATTTTCAATTCCGGTGATTTGAAAACCTTATCCCAGTTCGACACGAGAAATATTTAAGGAGGCGAGTGCTGTGTTTATATCAATGAATTGGATTCAGGAATTTGTGGATTTGAGCGGTCTTGATTTGGATGCACTCATTTCCAAATTTACCCTTGCAACCGCTGAGGTTGAGGATATTTTCCACAAGGGTGAGGATGTTAAGGGTGTTGTTGCAGGTAAAATTTTATCCGTTGAAAATCACCCCAACTCCAAAAAGCTTCACCTTTTAAAGGTTGATGCAGGCGAAAAAATTTATGATGTTGTCTGCGGTGCTCCCAATGTGGAAGTAGGAATTATTGTTCCCTTTGCTCCTATGGGTGCTTGTGTTTCGGGACTTGATATTAAGGAAGCCGAAATTGCCGGCTGTAAATCATTCGGTATGTGCTGTTCCGAAAGTGAATTAGGTATCAGCGATGACAATTCCGGTCTTATGATTTTACCCGAGGACACAAAGCCCGGTACGGATATTAAAGAATTATTTGACATTGACGATATTGTTTTTGAGGTTGACAATAAATCTCTTACAAACCGTCCCGACCTTTGGGGTCATTACGGTATTGCCCGTGAGTTTGCCGCCATTACCGGCAGAGAGCTTCGCCCCATTGACAAAGTAAATCACGAGGATTACAAGGATTTGCCCGGCGTTGAAATTGACATTCAGGACACCGAACACGGTTACAGATATATCGGCACAAAGGCAGAAAATGTTACAAGAAAAGTAAGTCCCGTAAATATGAGAATCCGTCTTTTCTATTGCGGAAGCCGTGCCATCAATTTCCTTGCGGATATTACCAACTACATTATGTTGGAATTAGGTCAGCCCATGCACGCCTTTGATATGCGTGAGGTTGATAAGGTTGAGGTTAAGCGTTTTGACAAGGAATTTACCTTTGAAACCCTCGACCAGGTTGAAAGAAAAATTGACGAAAACACACTTATGATTTGTTCAAACAACGAACCCGTCGCCATTGCAGGTATTATGGGCGGTTATAAGTCGGAAATAAAGGACGATACCACCTCATTACTTTTGGAGTCGGCTAACTTTGACGGCGTTTGCATAAGAAAATCAACAAGCCGTATGGGACTGCGCACGGATGCAAGTATGAGATACGAAAAAATGCTTGACCCCGAACTTTGTATGACTGCCGCCGAAAGATATGTAAAATTATTACTCCAACTCGACAGCGGTGCGAAAATTATTTCTTCATTCACCGACAAGTACCCTGTTCACTACGATACAATCAATCTTGAATTTGACAAGAAGTATGTTGACCGATACACGGGTATTGAAATTTCCAACGACAGAATTGTTACCACCTTGAAAGCTCTCGGCTTTAAGGTTGAAAACGAGGGCGACAATTTCAAGGTAGAGGTTCCCTCCTGGAGAAGTACAAAGGATGTTACAATCAAAGCCGACATCATCGAAGAAATTACAAGAATTTACGGCTATGATAATTTCGATATTGAAACCACTTTAAGTCCTCTTGCTCCCGTAAGAGATTTGCCGTCAAGGGATAACGATATTTCCGTAAAAACTTTACTTGCCGACAGGTTCTCTCTCCACGAAATTCACACATATATATGGAATGACGCAAAGAGTCAGAAGGAAATAGGTATTACCGCTCAGGGTGATGTCAGACTAATAAATTCCATTTCACCTGATAATATTATCATCAGAAATTCTCTTATTCCCAACGAGCTGACGGTTGTTGCGGATAACAAGAGCTTTGCCCCCACATTCGGTATATTTGAAATTGCAAGAGTTGTTGACGGCAAAAATCCCGATAACACGGGAATTGAAAAGAAAAAATTAGGTATTGTTTTATTCAGCAAAGAAAAGAGCGAGGAAGAGCTTTACCTCAAATTAAAGGATATTATCAAAACAGTCGGTGTTGCAACTAAGAATTTCAACTTCACAATGAAATATGCCCAAAAAGTTTCAAAAGAATGGCAGCATCCCGTAAATACTGTTGAAGTTTTTGCAGATGATAAGTATGTGGGATATTTCACCGCTGTACATCCTCAGGTTAAGGATAAAATTGACAAAAAAGCAAATATTGTCTGTGCCGAGCTTGATATGGATTGTGTTTACGGCATTGATAAGGCTTATGTAAAATATACTCAGCCGTCAAAATTCCCGGGAATTGAAATTGACCTGTCACTTCTTTTACCGGCAAAGGACGATTTTAAGGTAATATCCGATGTTATTGACGGTTTTGACTGTCCCTTACTTGAAAGCTACAGACTTGTTGATATATTTGAAAGTCCTGCCTTACTCGGCAAAAAGAGTGTAACCGTGAGAATTAACTTCTGCTCACACGAGCGTACACTTTCCGGTCAGGAGGTTCAGGAGTATATCGACACACTTATTAAGAAATTCGCAGAAATAGATATTCCACTTAAAAAATAAAAGGGGATAATATTATGAATGATTTTCACGCACTTTACAGATTGTGGAAAGAAAAGGTTACAGATAACGAAGAACTTGTCAGCGACCTTAACAGAATGGAAAATGACGAAAGCGAAATTAAGGAAAGCTTTTACCGCAATTTGGAGTTTGGTACTGCCGGTTTAAGAGGTATTTTGGGTGCCGGTACAAACCGTATGAATATTTATACGGTTAATCAGGCAACACAGGGACTTGCCTGCTACCTCAATTCCGAATTTGAAAATCCAGGCGTGGCTATTGCTTATGATTCCCGTATTAATTCCGATGTTTTTGCAAAATCCGCCGCAGAGGTTTTGGCGGCAAACAACATTAAGGTGTATATTTATAAGGAATTAATGCCCACACCTATGCTGTCCTTTGCGGTTCGCAGATTAAACTGTCAGTCCGGTATCGTTATTACCGCAAGCCACAACCCGTCAGAATACAACGGCTACAAGTGCTATGACCCCAACGGATATCAGATGACTGACGATGCCGCTCAGAAAACTTATGAATTTATTCAGAAAACCGATATTTTTGAGGATGTTAAAACCACCAACTTTGACGAAGCTTTAAAAAACGGTATGATTGAATATATCGGTGAAGATGTTATTAATGAATTTTACGATAAGGTTTTGTTGCAGAGTATAAGCTCAGAGGATTGCAAAAAATCCGGCTTAAAGGTAGTTTATACGCCTCTCAACGGTACGGGTAACAAGCCTGTACGGCATATTCTCGATAAAATAGGAATTGACAATGTTGAGGTTGTTAAGGTTCAGGAAAATCCTGACGGCAAATTTCCTACCTGCCCCTACCCCAATCCGGAAATTCAGCAGGTTTTCAATGAAGCCATTGAACAAAGCAAACAAAATCCTGCCGATTTGCTGTTGGCAACCGACCCGGACTGTGACCGTGTGGGAATTGCGGTGCTTCACAACGGTGAATACAAGCTTATGACAGGTAACGAGGTTGGTGCTTTGCTTACAAAATATGTTCTTGAAAGCAGAAAACAAGCCGGCACTTTACCCGAAAATCCAATTGTAGTTAAAACTATTGTTACCTCAAAGCTCATTGAAGTAATTGCTCAAAGCTACGGCTGTACCGTGTATAATCTGCTCACGGGATTTAAGTATATCGGCGAGCTTGTTACCAACCTGGAAGCAAAAGGTGAGGAAGACCGTTATGTTATCGGTATGGAAGAAAGCTACGGTTATCTTGCCGGAACTCACGCAAGAGATAAGGATGCGGTGGTTGCATCAATGCTTATCTGTGAGATGGCGGCACACTATAAGCTTTCCGGTATGACACTTGTCGATATGCTTGACAGTATCCACAGGGAATACGGTATTTATTATAACACCGTTAAGAGTTTCACCTTTGAAGGCTCCGAGGGTATGATTAAAATGCAGGAAATTATGTCTGAACTTCGCGAAAATGCACCGAAAAAAATAGCGGATTTTGCCGTAACGGAAATTTCAGACTATAAAACCTGCAAAAAGACGAACAAATTGTTAAATATTGTTTCAGAGATTGACTTACCCTCCTCAAATGTGTTATCATATACTTTGGTGAACGGTGCAACGGCTATTGTCAGACCGTCGGGTACTGAACCGAAAATCAAACTTTATGTCACAACCTGTGCCGTGAACCGTGATGAAGCGGTAAATATTGCTGACAGTATTTGCAACGATATGAAAAAATTTATGAAGATGTAGCGGATGTGAATTTTTCAATGATGAACAGAAAATTAATTATAAGAATAATTGCCATAGTAATGGCACTACTTATGTTCGGTGGCATTTTTATAGGTATTTTTAATGCCTTCGGCGGTTGATGTGTTCCGCTTATAAAATAAAAGGACGATTATCAGATGAATAAAAAAATTGAAATCGAAGATACCGATTTAAAAGGTAATAACAAGTCCCAAAAAAACAACCGGTTTGTTAAATTCTGGATGAAGAATAACAGGCGTAATCTGAAAGTATTTGTTTCGGCAATTATTGTTGCCTTACTTGTATTTGCGGTAATTTTCGGTATTTATTACTGGAAAATGTTGAATCAGATTACCATTGATACCGGGGAGAACTACACTACTCCTACCGAGGAATATTCCGAAGAAAATTTTGAAACAATGAACGATGTTTCCGATGCCGATTCTCTTAACGGTATGCTCTATCAGTGGGCAAACAACAACGGGGAAAAAATGCACGACAGGAATATTATCAATGTTCTTTTGCTGGGTCTTGACAGCGAGAACGGTTCAATTGCTTCCGCCAGAAGTGACTGTATGATTTTGGTATCAATCAACAAAAAGAATAAAAAGGTTCATCTTACCTCTTTCTATCGTGACAGCTACACTTATGTTCAGTACAACGGTAACGAGGAGTACTGTAAATTGAATGCCGCTTTCTACTACGGCGGTCCCAAGGTTTTGATTGAAACGCTTGAAAATAACTATAAAATCGAGATTGACAAATATGTAAGCGTTGACTTCAAAACATTCCCCGAGCTTATTGATGCCTTAGGCGGTGTTACGGTTGAAATTCAACCGTATGAGGCTGAGTTTATCAACGAAACAACAAGATATACCGTTGAAAGCGGTAAAGCCGTAACATTACCCGGTAAGGAAGCTTTGGTATTTTCAAGGATAAGACATTGTGATACCGACGGGGATGTGAGCCGTACACGCAGACAACGCCAGGTTATTCAAGCAATAATCGACAGTGCAAAAAATGCCTCCTCTGCTCAGATTAACAGAGCTCTTAACAAGGTTCTTCCCTTTGTTACCACCAACTTTACCCGGAAAGAAATTCTGTCCCTCGGCGCTCAGGCGTTGTCGCAGGATTGGATGAATTTCCCGAGAATACAATTGACTATGCCGAAACAGGGTGTTGACGGTTGGGATGCTATGATTGGCGACCAGTCCGTATGGGTTGTGGATTATCCCGTTTGTGCCAATAAATTGCAGAAATCAATTTACGGCAAAAGCAATATTATTATTGACGAACAGAACAGAACCTCCGCACAGAGCTTTGTAGTTTCAGGATATCAGGATTACGGATATTAATAAAAATAACAATCAAAAAGGAACTGTAAAAAAACTCGTTTTTACAGTTCCTTTTATTATACCGTTTTTTGTCATTTCGATCCGGTCAAAACCGGCATGGCAATCCACTGTTCAATGTTGAATGTGGAATGTTGAGTGTTTAATGTTTTCTTGAAAAAACTTTACAATCGGGTGTGGGCTTTGCCCACCCTCAACTCCTAACTCCTAATCCAAACTCCTAACTATTAAACGCCCACCATTCATTGCACATTTAAAATTACAGTAAAAACTTACTCAGCAAACCGCTCTGCATAAGCAAAGGAAGCTTTGCCGTATATCCCCCGAAAACGCATACTGCAACTGCACCTAAAACAGCAAATGCAAGCAAAGCAAGAATTATTCTGACGGCAGTTCCGACATTCTTTTTGTGGACATTAATTTCGTAATCCGTCTTTTCTTCATAGGAATCTTTTTCCTTTTTGTCATAATCGGAGCCGTTCTTTTTCTTTTCAAATTTTTCAACCGATTTATCGTGAATTAACGAAAAAGCGGTGCTGATTGCGGCAAAGACAAGCTCTTTTGTGCTTTCATCCTGAGTGCCGTAAATTTTTGCAATTTTTGCACTTTCGTCATCGGTAACGGCAATATACATAAAATATGTACCGTCCTTATCATCCTCGTCCTGCAACACATTTGACAGGGCAACTCCGAAGCTCATACCGCTGATACTCTTCTTTGCACCCACTGCTAAGTCAATAAGGTATTTTTTTATATTTTTCTTTTCTCTGTCACGGTAGAAATCAGAGAAGAATACAACCTCATCAGCATAACTGACTCTTAAACATTCTTCTTTAACAAATTCTGCCGACTTTGTACCGGCAAAAGCAACCTTGGATTCAGCCTGTCTTAAAGCAAAAACTCCCCTTTTGATAGCTTCAAAAACTTCGGATTTGCTTTCACTTTCCTCAACCTGCACCTTTTCTTCCAGCTTCAATACATTCTTAACAAAGGGTTCAATCTGGTTTGACAGCATATATGTAAGCTTTTTTGTGCCAACCGGTGCAAATACTATCCACTGGTTACCTGCATTTATAGAAAAGCCTGAGAATAAACCGTTATCAGACAACAAAATTACCGCACCCTTGGGGATTAGAGAATGTTCAGCTTTTTCTTCATCGCTTGTCCGTGAGCTTGCTTTGGAAATAAGATTTTCAATTTCCTCTGCATTTACGGTGGGCAAAGACAGAGCTTTCATCAAAACCTTTTTTGTATTCAGATATGCAGATGTTTCAACTCCGATAAATATTACCTCTGCATCCTTCAAGCTTTCCGACAAATCGGTAAGTAATCCTCTTACATCTGTTGAATTTTTAAACTCCGATATTTCGTCAAAATATTTTTTAGACATCTCTGTTACGAGCTTTTGCGACAATTCTGTACCCAAAGAGGCAGTCGCATCCAGCGACAGTAATTTAATTTTCATTTTCTTTTCCACACCTTTCTATCATGGATTCCAGTGAACGGAATTTTTATACGGATTAGTCATTTTATTGGCATCATACCATGCCTGCGGATATTTCGGACTGTCATTATAATGAGCTTTTGATGTATCTACATTTAAGCTCTCACCTTTTCTTACCATTCGTGCCACAACCACAAGACGGGCATTTTTAAAATCGTAAATACAGGTTGACAGCGTTAATAATTTATCATCAGGCTTTATATCAACACCTGTTTCATAAACGGAGCGTTGCTTAATTTCTTTTGCAAACCTCTCCATATCCGCAGGTGCAATATTTGTTTCGTTATAATTGAACACAAAACCGTTATCGGCTTTGGATTCCGCATTGGTAATAAAAACAGCACATACCTTCCAATTATAATCGTTAAACAATGTACTATATTTAATTATAGGGAAATTTTTGAAAGTGTCAAGTTCTCTGTACACTTTCAGCCGTCCGAACATTTCCCCCGTCTGAATATGATGACCGTAAATTACGGTATTTGAATCGGGATTTAAAATGTCATTTCTGTAATCCATAAAAAGGCAACCGTTAAATGCATATCCTCCGTCAAAGCCCGTATTCAGATATTCTTCGTTGTTTTTGGACTTTACCACAGCCATATCAACACCTGCGGCTTCGACCCTTAACCAACCTGCGAAGTCATTGTTTTTCGCATATAAATCCGCATATTTCATCTGCATACCCGTGGGGAAATTCACATCATCATATTTACTTTTTACATCGTTCCAGCTATTATAATTTTCACCGTTTTGAAGTAACTCGTT
>JAZUIT010000363.1:0-6190 GCA_045642385.1 Acutalibacteraceae bacterium | reverse complement strand
TTTTTCAAGCTTTGTCATCGGCACATAAGTTATAACATCAAATTTCAGTCCGCTATACTGTTCTTCTATCGCCTGTGCCATATACTTTGCAAAAACCCCTGCCAAATAACGCTTACCCGAATACTTATATCTCAGCAGCATTATTTTCCCTGCACCACTATAATAAAATGCACCTGTGGCGGCATTGTATCTGTTATTTATATTATAGACTTCTTTAAGCTCTACCCTGTGCAGGGTTTCGGCACAGCTTTTACAAAATTCCTTTTTCTCGGATAACAGTGTACCGCACGCCATACAGTGCGGCGGATATATAATATCCAGCAAATCAGATTTTGATAACATCACTTTACTCCGTACAAAAACGGACTGTAAACATAAATTTACAGTCCAAATATTTTCTTAAATTGTATCACAAAAAAAATTAAAAATCAATTGCTTATTTTCTGTGTACATTGTAATAAAACAATCCGTCCTTATTACAATAAAAGAATATCCTCAAAACTCCGCGAACGGGTATTCTGCATTCCGCATTACCTTCCGGGTAGAGCTTCACCGTTTGCACTCTGTCCGAAGAAACAGCGGAAATAAAAGAAATATAGTGGGTTTTTGTCATTTCGTGGTCAATGCGGATATAATAATCATCCTCTACCCTTTCAATAATAATCCGGTGTTCATCATCGCAGGCTTCCGCATTTTGCGGTAACAAATTTATCCCGTGACAGGAAAGTGATAATTCCCCCATACTGTGAATAACATTACCGCACACCGGACAGACATAAATATTTGAGCGTAGCATATTTGAGGAAACATTCATATTTTTTATAACATTCCCCGAAAACAGTTCCGCAACGGATATTTTAAACACATCCGCAATTTTTTCCAAAAGTGTAATATCCGGATAGCCCTTGCAGGTTTCCCATTTTGAAACAGTTTTATCCGAAACATTTAATTTTTCCGCTAACTGAGCCTGAGTTAAACCCTGCTTTTCTCTTAATTCCTTAATCAATGCACCTGTAATATATTGATTCATTTTTCTCACCTCTGCTGACATTATACATCAAACCGACATAATATCAACCTATTAAAAGTAGAGTGAACCGTTTAATTTTCAAAAGCTGATTTCATAAATTCAAACAGCTTGCCGCTTTTCATATCCCTGCATATATGTACGACTTTACCTTCGGCTGACGGAAAAATACGAGCATATTCATCCGAAGCTATACGCATTTCCTCCGTT
Source organism: Acutalibacteraceae bacterium (assembly GCA_045642385.1). Classification (GTDB taxonomy): domain Bacteria; phylum Bacillota; class Clostridia; order Oscillospirales; family Acutalibacteraceae; genus RGIG2945. The sequence continues at coordinate 4,953 of JAZUIT010000363.1, read as the reverse complement.
GTAAATAATTCCGGATATGAAAGATACAACACCGGCATAGTATCGTGAAGTACCGCTAACGGTATGTTGTCATATTCGGTATTTGATTTTAAATTATACCGCAAAAATTCAATATATTCAGGGTATTTTCCTGTTTTTTCAAGTTCGTCAATCTGTTCGGATGTTAATCCCTGATGATTGGTTAAATCCAGCGGAAACAATGTGATATTCAATCCGCAGGACAAAACTTTTTTCACGCTTTCCGGGTCTTTTGAAAAATTAAACTCAGTATCATTACTGCAATTAAATTCATTTATACCGCCGCCCATAACATAGCCGCCTCTTAATTTTTTACAAAAATCTTTATTTTTGAGAAGCTTTGCAAAACTTGTTAATGTTCCGATAGTTATGTATGTTATGGAATCATAATTCAAAATTTCCTTACTGAAATTTTCAAACGACATAACGGAATTTAATTCTTTTTGAGATATATTTAATTTTTCCGACATTTCTTCGGAGCAGTTTGCCAGCCCATCATTCCCGTGGAAAGTATTTTTTTCATCCGAAATTACAAAGGGTTCAAGTCCCTTTACAATTTGAGCATTAAGTCTTAAATATTTTTTCAGAATTACTGCATTTCTGCAAGCACCGTCAAGAGAAGTATTGCCGAATGATGCCACAATATAATCAGGCTTTACAGGCAGGTTTTTCATAAGCAAAATTGCACAGGCATCATCGGTGCCTAAGTCTGTATCTAAAATTGTTATATTCCTTTTGTTCATCGCAATACCCTTTATAAATCAATTTTTTCAAATCTGTTGCAGGATTTTTTATATGAAATAAATGTCAAAACCGCAAAGCATAAAATTCCCGAAACAAGCAGCAAAATTTGTGATATCAAACATTGTGTTCCGAAAACATTCAGAAATTCCATACCCGGAAAATGATGTAACGCTTCGCCTATACCTATAACAGCAAAACAGCCAATAATATATGTCACAAAAGGTTTTCCGAACTTGTAAGCAGTTTTAAAAAATCCGCCTACAAATATTAAATTAAATAATCCGAAAATAACAAACGCCAATCCCAACGCAAAGAAATTTGCGTTCATTAATTGGTTTGTCTTGTATGCTGCAACCTCTGAAAAAACTGTCATTCTCAGAACAGTTGCAATTCCCATAAGCAACAGACCGCATAATTCAATAAAACATACAAATAAGAATTTACCTTTTACAACATCCTTTTTCGCAATCGGAAGCAAAGCGGAGAAAAATATATCGTTCGTTTCCCTTGCATTCTGAAAGCTCTGAAATATTCCCAATGAAATGAAAAACACACCGCAAAGGACAGGATAGCCCGGTAAGAAAAACATAAACCCGAACAGTATAAACAAAAATGATAACAAAGATGCACTGAGCTTCATTTCTTTCATTAGTATATTACGCATTTCTGCCACCTCGTTCCATACGCAAAAATGTTTCTTCAAGACTTTCACCGTCTTTTGAAAACTCACTGATAAAATCCTCTTTCGTTAATGAAGCAACAATTTTTCCACCCGAAATATAGACAATATCATCAGCACATTTTTCTATATCGGAAATAATATGAGTCGAAAAGAATACCGCAACACCGCTGTTTTTTAACTCTGTAAAAACATCAAGTAACTCATCTCTTGAAAATGGGTCAAGTCCGCTTGTAGGCTCATCAAGAATTAAAACTTTTGCATTGTGTGAAAGGGAAATTAAAAGATTGCATTTGACTTTCATACCCTCGGACAACTCTCTTGCGGTTTTGTTTTCATCAATCCCGAACATTGTAAGATATTTTCGATAGGCTTCTTCGTCCCAAGTACTGTAAAAATTCTTTACAACTCTCATAACATCTTTTATCTTTTTGCGTGGGTACCAATTTACAGAACCGGTGGAATACCCTACAAGATTTTTTATCTCGGTTTCGTTTTCCGTAAAGGCTTTACCGAAATATTTAATTTCACCGCTGTCCGGATGAACTAAATTCAGCATAGATTTAATTGTTGTGGTTTTTCCTGCTCCGTTTCTGCCGATAAAACCGGTTATCCTGCCTTCATTTATAGTAAAAGAAACATTTTTAAGCGTGAACGCAGGATATACTTTATTAAGATTTTTTATTTCAACAATACTCATATTACCCTCCGATTCAGATTATTCAAATATTTCACAGCATAATATAATTTCCACTGTCCTATACGAAAAAAGACCTTTTGCCTTGCAGACAAAAGATGTTTTTTGTCGGTGCGAGTATTAATAACGGATTCAATAAAATACATTAGGCGGCAGAAATTTATGTGCATTTGTAAGAAAAATATGATAATCTTTCAATTAACAAACCTTATTTTATTTATTATTTTCTTTTGCGGTGTTTATAGAGGAAATGAGAATTTTTTTCAGTTCTAAACAATCACTAAGTAATGAATCAAACATTTTTATATCAATATAATCGGATTTATATAATAATCTTAACCAATACTCTGTTTCAGCCGTTTCTTTAAGTGAAATATGTAGCTTTGAAATAAAATCTGCCCTGCTGTTTCCGTATTGTGCTTCGTTAATATTAGCACCTATTGATGTTCCGCTGCGAATAATTTGTTTAGAAATAATATGTTCTTTTTTGTTTTCATCAAGGTATTTACATAGCTTAATAATTCTTGAAGCAAAATCAATTGACTTGTCAATTAGTATGTTTTCTTTCATAAACATCACCACTAAAATTATATCACGGAATGGAAAACAAATCAATTATTCGTTATTAAGTTTTAAGTATTCATTATTCATTTAGAAAACCTATCACTAAAATTAATGAATACTGAATAATTAATATTGAATAATGAATAATACAAAGCATAAAACCTACCACATGCGTGATAGGTTTTCGCTTTGGCTGGGATGGCTGGATTTGAACCAGCGGATGACGGAGTCAAAGTCCGTTGCCTTACCCCTTGGCTACACCCCAATATATTCCGTATAAGTTAAACAGCAAAGCGAAAAGGCTTTGCTGTTGTGGGGTGGAAGATGGGATTCGAACCCACGGTCTCCAGTGCCACAAACTGGCGCGTTAGACCAACTACGCTACATCCACCATATTGGCGCGCTTGAAGGGACTCGAACCCCTGACCCACTGCTTAGAAGGCAGTTGCTCTATCCACCTGAGCTACAAGCGCATAAATTAAAAAAATGGAGCGGGTGATGGGAATCGAACCCACACGACCAGCTTGGAAGGCTGGGATTCTACCATTGAACTACACCCGCAAAAGCAAGCATTATTATAGCATTAATAATGCCTGTTGTCAATAGGTTTATAACAATTTTTTAAAAAAATTATTTATCCTAAGACTTCACCTTTGCTATTGAACAAAGGAAGTTTTTCAAGATATATAATATCTTCTCTCTTTTGAGCGTCACCCTCAGCTAAAACACACATCCTGCCGACAATATTACCTCCGGCTTTTTTTACAAGGCTTTCAAGGGCATTTAATGATTCACCTGTGGAAATAACATCGTCAACGAGTAAAATTCTTTTGCCGTTGATTTTGTTTGCTTCCTCGGTATCAAGATAAAGTGTCTGTTCCTTTGCAGTTGTGATTGAACGGTATGTATATTCAAATACGCCTGTCATATAAAGCTTCTTAACCTTACGGGCGATAAAATATGCTTCGTCATTGTTCTGCCTTGCCATTTCATAAGCAAGCGGAATACCCTTTGCTTCGGCTGTAATAATATAATCATATTCGGGAGCAACTTTCAAAAGTGCCTTTGCACTTGCAACCGTAAGCTCCACATCACCGAACATTACAAATGCACCGATATATAAATCCTCATTTAAAGGACAAAGGGGTAATTTTCTGTCAACATCTGCAATTTTTATGTCATAGTAATTCATTATAACTGCCTCCAAAATTTTCATAAGTATATTATCTTACAAAAGCTTACAAAAGTCAAGAATTTTCGCAGATGTTTCTTTTCCTGTGCAATAAAAATGTTTGATATATAAACAGCAGACAAATGCAAATTTCAAGGAAAAAATTGAGAGTATGATTCATTGAAAAATATTCCGAAGCCGTTAAAATTATATTTACAAAACCTAAACCGGCTCTGAAAATTTCAAACAGAGAAGAACAAAAAATTACCGCAAAACCCAACTTCAAAAAACGGCGTTTGCAAAAATAAAAATAAGAAAAAATACCGCCGAAGAAATTAACTGCAATTATAAAAATCATTAATAAAATTTTAAACCGTTCTACTCCGCCGAAAATAAAATTCATTTCGGGCAAACAATTTGCAAGAAAAAAAATTGCTGTAATAATTCCCTGCAATTTTGGTGTAAGATTATTCTTTAATGCCACAAAAATATCGAAAACAAATATTACAATTCTTACAAGAAAATTTGCTCCGTTTAATATTGTTGCAATATCAAGACTTAATTGACCGGGTGCTCTGAAAATTGTGTCAACAAATAATATCACAAAGGAAAAAACAATAAGAGAATAAAAAATCATTACAAAAATATTCGTAGATTTTTTCTCAATAACAGGTAATTTTTCCACTATCATTTTTTCATCTTCAACAGTAAACAACTCATCAATACTTACATTCAAAATTTCTGAAAGCTTTTTCGTTGTAATTAAATCAGGAAGCCTTTTACCACATTCCCAACGCGAAACTGTCTGCCTTGCTACGAATAATTTTTCCGCAAGCTCCTGCTGAGTTATCCCTGATTTTTCTCTCGCCTTTCTTAAATTTTCACCGAACTGTGCCATAGTAAAGCTCCTTTCGCTTTTGACTTTATGTTGACATAATTATTGCACGAATTATGAGATTTTACAAGCACCGTTTCGGTACATACACATTATAGTTACATTATATTAAAAAATCTGAAAAAAAATCTAAAAAACACTTGACAAGTCGTATACTTCGTGATATGATGTATTTCGTAAGGAGA
>JAZUIT010000362.1:0-5218 GCA_045642385.1 Acutalibacteraceae bacterium | reverse complement strand
AATCTTATCGCTTTTGCTCTGTGCCGTTATGGTGCTGGGATCGGTTGCCGTCGGCGGCGAAGGCATTGCCGAGGTGCTTGATGTATTCAGTGTTAAGGCAAGTGCGCTTGAATCGTTGCCTGATTCATATATCAATGCAGTAAAAAAATTGACTTGTGCAGAATTTATTAAAAATGAAGACAGTCGGAAATATGTTGACACTATGATGAAATATCATTTGTTATCCGACTCAGATGATTATCGTGTATACAGAAATATTTCAGAAGGCAAATCGGCTATATTCTTTTTTGAAGGGTGCAGTGATAATGCGAGCAATGCAAAAAGTAATTGTGAAGTATACCGTACCCATGCCGTTTGTATTGTTGTTAAAATGGAAAACGGAGTTCCCACTATTGTATACAGTAATTCCGACAGTACAACTTTACCTGATAATCCCAGAAACAAAAAATTAAATGGTGGAGATAATGTTCCTACGCTTAAGGATGGCTTTTATAATGTTGTATCGCACAATCATAAAGATAAATATGCTGCACTCCAAATCAGAGACGGAAACAACATAAACAGTCAACCGCTTGTTGTCAGATGCGATTATGAAAACTTTTATCCAAATGAACACGGAGCTGGAATTAATATTCACGCTAAATATAGTGACACAATTACAATGTCTGACACATCAAACGGAACTCACAATTCAACAGGGTGCTTTAATGTAGGCTCAAAAAACTGTACTGAAAGTGGCGGCTACAACGAATTTATTAAAGTTGTAACAGGCACAGATAATGCCAAATCTTCTAAACATAAATTTGCTGATACTGACATGGGGGTATTGGTGGTAGACCGTAACAGATACCGTTCTCAACTGGAAAAAATTTATTCTTTTGGTTGTACAGAAGTCGGCAAAAGTCAAGTTAAAGATATTTTGAAAAGTATTACAAAATACACAGACGATTTATTGTCAAGCGGAAAAATCGAGTTATCCAGTGTAAATTACAACTCGGTTGACTTGGATATTACCGAAAGTATAACAGGCTATCATAGTTATGCAATCGATGAATCAATTGATATCAGGTGGAACAAAACAAATGGTGCAGCATCATACTCAATAAAAGCATTATCGCTTTCAGGTGATCCCGGATATTTATTCTATGGTGACAATTCCGAAGCGGGACAAAATATAGCACTGAAAAAAATATCTGAAACAGAATATCAAATTCCCGCTTCATTTGCAGTTGCGGGAAAAGCTATTAAAATTGCAGTTGCCGCAAATTATGATGACGGAACAACAAAATGGACGATAAAATACATCAGGATTAATCCTGATGAGCCGAAATTTTCATCACTGCGTGATGGAGAAACAGTTTCTGCAAATACAGATTTAACAATATCGTGGGATAAATCCGAAGGGGCATTGCTTTATGAGTATAAAGTAATCGAGCTGGAAGATACCGAGCCGGATTTGCTCAGTGATTCCGAGCCGGCAAGGAATGTTATCTACCCTTTGAGCAGGACATATGACAATAAAATAGAAATAAATGCCGATGATTTACCGAGCGGAAGAACATTCAAAATTTATGTAGCCGCTGTCGGAAAAGATGAAACCAAAACGGGCAAGTCGATTTATTTCAAAACAAGCGGTGTTGAAACGGCTGTTGCTCTCAAAGGAATTTCATTTGAAAATGATACGGTAGGTCTTCATGCCGGTTCAACAACAATGATAAGACCGGTTATTGCACCTTCAAACGCAAGCAATAGAGTGATATATTACTCTTCAAACAATGAAGCTGTAGCTGCAGTAGATGCTGACGGCATTGTTACCGCTGTTTCAACAGGTTCGGCGGTTATTACCGCCACATCAAGTGACGGAGGGTTAACAGCGAGCTATACGGTAAATGTTATTTCACAAACATCTGATAATTGGCTTGAACAGTATAATCCGAACAAAAACAATAAGATAACTCCTGCTTTGATTCAGAAATTCCTTGAAAGTTACAACGGAAGTCTTGACAATTATGCTACTGTCAACGGTCAAATAGTATTAACGGTAAACGGAGCAAATCTCAGTTTGGGATTTGATGATTATTATTCACACAGTAACAGCATTATAACAGAAGCGCTCAGAAACAAGGCTTCTGCTGTAACCCTTACACCTGCGGAAATAATCTATTATGCCTGTGTTGAAAATGACTGTAATGTGGTATATATTCTTGCTAAGTTGCAACAGGAACAATCGCTTATCAATCAACCTGCAACCGTTGAAAAGCTTGCCTGTGCAACCGGTTATCTCAAGTTTTCAAACGGCACGAGGTCTCATTACCAAAAAGGTGAAAAATATTACGGATTTATAGGTCAGGTTATTGCTCTCGCTTATCAGAATTGGTCATATGTCAACAAAAATGGTTTTGATATGGCAACAGCATACGACAAATACACGCCTTCATCTGAAGCGGGCAATCGTACATATGCAAGCTTCAAAAATGACATATATAATCCGTACGCCGCAAAATTTGATGAGCTTCTCGGAGAAACAACAGTTGTTTCCGACAATCCTCTTTTCAGCGATGAATCGTTCAAGATGATTTATCCCGAAACTCCGACCTCTGTTGTCGGACTCGGTGACCTTTATGTCAGCTGGGAACCGAACACGAATGCGGATTATTACATGATTTCGGTGCGTGATGTAACTGACGGGGAAAATGAAGACGCCGATAAGCTGTTAATCAACAGGCAGAGAGTTGACGATGAATTTTATACAATTCACGAAAGCTATCTCAAAATCGGCAAAACCTATAAAATAGCGGTCGGAGCTTATTCATATAGCTCTGTTGACAAAAAAGGATATGAAAAATGGATTACGCCTTACACATATGTGACCGTAACCGAAAGCAGTGCAATAGGCAGTTTCGGGTTTGTGTCACCCTCAAACAATTCCGAGTTTGAAAAAGGCAGTCCCATAACCGTATCATGGTCAAAAGCTTCGGGTTCGGATTATTATGTTGTGAATTTGCGTGACCTGACGGCTGACAAAAAGCTCATTTCAGATTTGAATGTCGGCAATGTGACTTCGTATACCATTCCCGTTACCGGAAGCGGCGGAACAGAGCTTTTAATTCCGGGACATTCCTACAGAGCTGCGGTTGCGGCAAAGGATTATAATGGAAACGAAAAATGGACAAATCCGCACCTTTGTTTTACCGTTGAAGGAACAGAAGCCGTGGATGAACCCGAAGGCGAACTGCTGACAACGGGTATGTGCAGCTATTCGGTTTCCGACGGCAAAGCAACGATAACATCATGCAGTAAAAGTATAAGCGGAAACATTATTATTCCGTCAACTCTTGACGGTTATCCTGTAACGAACATAGGTAATAGTGCTTTTTATAGTTGTCAATACCTTACGGGTATAACCATCCCAGACGGTGTGAAGGGCATAGGCGATTATGCTTTTGACGGCTGCTCAGTGCTGACAAGTATAACAATTCCGAACAGTGTAACAACTATTGGTAATTATGCTTTTGACGGCTGCTCAGTGCTGACAAGTGTCAGCATCGGCAGCAAAGTAGTAAGCATCGGCAATTATGCTTTTAGAGGCTGTTCAAGCCTGATAAGCGTAACAATTCCAAACAGCGTAGTAGCTATTGGTGATAGTGCTTTTGCAGGTTGCTCAGGCTTGATAAATGTCAGCATAGGCAACAAAGTGGTCAAAATAGGCAGTTCTGCTTTTTCAAGCTGCTCAGGCTTGAAAAATCTGACAATTCCGGACAGCGTAGTAACTATCGGTGAAAAAGCTTTTTATAATTGTTTTGGACTTGAAAGTGTCAGCATCGGCAGCAGAGTATCAACAATAGGCAATAATTCTTTTGCCTACTGCAGAGGACTGACAAGCATTACAATTCCTGACAGCGTAACGAGCATAGGCAGTAATGCTTTTCAAAATTGCTCCGGCTTGAAAAGTGTGACTATCCCCAATAGTGTAACAGCCATTGGTTCTTATGCTTTCGCAGGCTGTAACGGTCTTACAAGCATAACAATTCCAAACAAAGTTACGGCGATTTATAAATCTACTTTTGAAGGCTGTACAGGCTTGAAAAGTGTAACCATCCCGAACAGCGTGACAAGTATAGGCAATTATGCGTTTAGTGGCTGTACCGGCTTGACAGGTATAACCATCCCGAACAGCGTTACAATCATAGGTGACGATGCGTTTTATGGCTGCACCGGTCTTACGAGCATGATTATTCCAAACAGCGTAACAAGTATAGGTTCGTGGGCATTTGCATATTGCGCCAAGCTAAATGTACACATCTCATCTTCGGTTACGAGCATTGGTAATAGTCTTTTTGCATATGCAAAATCATGTGGTATTTGTTCCGACACGGGAAACTGCTATGCAAAAACTTATGCGGAACAAAATGGTTATACCTTCAAGCTTTGTGACGGTCACGGTACATTGTCTCATGTTCATTCCTACAGCTCAGCCGTAACGAAAGCCGCTTCCTGCAAAGAAGAAGGCGTTATGACCTACACCTGCGAATGTGGCAACACATACACGGAAAAAATTCAGAAAACCGCTCATGTCCCTGAAACGGTTACAGTTCCTTCAACCTGCAAGCAGGCAGGAACAAAATCCGAGGTATGTAAATACTGCGGAGTGACCTTGTCGGGAATTACGACCCTGCCTCTTGCTGACCACAGCTACGGTGCATGGTCAACAACAAAAGAGGCGACCTGTACCGTAAACGGCGAAAAACAGCGTTCATGCTCCGTTTGCGGAAAGGTTGAAACGGAAGTAATAAAAGCAAAAGGTCATACCCCCGGCGGTTGGGTGACGGTGACGGAAGCAACAACAGGTCATGACGGAAAATCCGTAATCCGCTGTACCGTTTGCAGTCAGGTTCTCGAAGAAAAGGTTATTCCGAAATTAACCGCAGCAAAAGACGAGACAACCGGAATAGAGCTTGATTATCAGGCTGATAACTATGAGGGAGCCGTAGAGCTTGCCGTTGAAGAAACCACCGAAGGCAAAGCCGTTGATATAATCAACGCCGAATTTGATGATGCAAAAGCGTTGGTTTATGATATTGCAATATCGGTAAACGGTGAGGAAATACAGCCTGACGGATATGTAACAGTCAAAATTCCCGTTCCCTCCGGATTTGATTCTTCAAAATGCAGTATCTATTACATAAATACCGCCGAAAGCAAAACAGAGAAGGTTCCG
>JAZUIT010000361.1:0-2145 GCA_045642385.1 Acutalibacteraceae bacterium | reverse complement strand
TTACGGTATAAGGGTTTTAAACCAAAACCCGTGGGAAGCCTTGTGTTCCTTTATAATTTCTCAGAACAACAATATACCGAGAATTAAGGGCATAATAGAAAGACTTTGCGAAAGCTTCGGGGAAAAGCTATCAGACGGCATTTACAGTTTCCCCTCCGCCGAAAAAATTGCCGCTTTAACAGTTGATGACCTTGTACCTCTGCGAGCAGGGTTCAGGGCAAAATACATACTTGATGCGGCAAAAAAGATTGCTTCAAATGAAATTGATTTAAACAAAATCACCGATTTATCCATTGAAGATGCAAGAACAGAATTACAAAAAATCTGCGGTGTCGGTCCAAAGGTAGCTGAATGTGTTCTGCTTTTTTCCTGCAAAAAACCGGAAGCCTTTCCGCTGGATGTGTGGATGAAAAGAGTTGTCGCTGAGTATTATCCTAACGGTATTCCTGAAACAATAAAGCCTTACGCCGGCATCGCACAACAATATTTATTTCACATGATGAGAAATATTTAGTTCTTTATTGACAATTAATTTCATCTTTGATACAATGCAGTAAACAACACACGGAGGTGCTGAGAAATGAAAATACTTTGCAGAAGAGATTACGAAAAACAAATCGCCGACACAAGAGATGAGCGAATGAAATGGTGGCGTGATGCACGTTTCGGAATGTTTGTGCATTACGGACTTTACACTCAGTTAGGTCAGCACGAATGGGCGCAGACAAAAGGAAATATTCCTGTTGATGAATATGCCGAGCTTGCAAAAACATTTGCTCCAAAAGAAGGCTGCTGCCGTGAATGGGCTGCACTTGCAAAAAAAGCCGGTATGAAATACATGGTTCTCACCACCCGTCATCACGAGGGTTTTTCGCTTTGGGATTCAAAGGTCAATCCTTTCAACTCGGTAAACTATTGCGGCAGGGATATAGTTAAAGAATTTGTGGAAGCCTGCCGTGAATTTGATTTAAAAATCGGCTTCTACTCATCATTAATGGACTGGCATCACCCGGACGCAGGTATAGCCGCTTACGATAACGAAGCCCGTCAGCGTTTTACAAAATACATTGAAGATTTAAACACAGAATTACTCACTCAGTACGGCAAAATTGATATTTTATGGTATGATGTTCCCGATCCCATGGAAAGCTGGGAGGGTTGGGATTCTCTCGCAAGAAATCAGAGATTGCGTGCATTACAGCCCCATATCATTATCAATAACAGAAGCCATCTTCCCGAGGACTTCGGTACTCCCGAAGAACATGTAAAAGCGGTTGACGGTCGTGACTGGGAATCCTGTATGACATTCAACGGTATGAGCTGGGGTTATGCGGATTCAAAACAGACGGCACCGTATAGTTATAATCAGCAGAAAATTATTACAATGCTCCATACTTGCGTAAAAGGCGGCGGAAATCTTCTTCTTAACATCGGACCTGCACCTGACGGTTCCGTACCGGAGGAAGCTGTTGAACCACTCACAAAAACAGGTGAATGGCTCAAAGCAAACGGTGAAGTTGTTTACGGTGCAAAGCCCCGTTATTACGATAGATATCACCCTGTAAACGGTTCTTTGGTAACTGCTTATGATAATATCATTTACTACTGGATGCGACTTTGGCCGACCAACGGCACAATTCCCATTGGCGGATTTCAAACTGCTCCTAAGAAAATAGCTTTGCTTGACGGAACTCCACTGGATTTTGAATATAAGGGACAAAGAATTATACTTAAAAATCTTCCTCTCGAATCCCCGGATAAGGCGGCGGGAATTACGGTTATCAAAATAGAATTTGACAGTAAACCCGAATACAGATTTGCAAGCTACTATCCCCAGTTAAACGGCGGTCAGGATATACCCGATGAATTGAAAATCTAACACAAAAGCCACCGGCAGTGTGCCGGCGGCTTTTTTTAATTAGGAGTTAGGAGTGAGAAGTTAAGGGAGGGCAAAGCCCACACCTATTTTATTTGCTTTATCAAAGTTGTTGATAATTTCTACCCTCCGACTATATTCTTGAATTGTCGGACGAGCAGAATTAGGCTTTTGTCAAACCTAAATAATCAAGCAGTTCATCAAAATTATCTCGCAACACAAATATCAAATCTTTGTATATCCATTTAATTGTGTTGAAAAATCTTGAA
>JAZUIT010000360.1:0-3038 GCA_045642385.1 Acutalibacteraceae bacterium | reverse complement strand
AAGTGTGTAATGAAAAACGTGAAAGCATGGCAAAAACGGCATAACCACAAAAGTTACACCGTCTAAACAAAACAATAATTAATTTTGATACAAAGGCCAACTTGGGACACCTTCCTTACGGAGGGAGTCCCAAGGGGGGCTTTTTTAATGTACGCAAGTGCCGAAATGGCACTCTGTGATATGATAACCGGTATGTGTGCCCTTTTAATTAAAAACAGTTTATTTGAATAAATAAAAATCTCCGTGTAATAATATTTGCATAGGATATTATCCTAAATTAAAATTCGGAGATGTTTTAAATGTCAGACAAAAACAATAATTATCAGAACAAGAATCAGGATAAGTGCAAGGACAACAAATGCGACAGCAAAAGCGAGCAGAGCAAGCAGGACAGCAATGACAATTACAATAAGGACTAAAAACCGTTCGGGGTTGTGGCAAAATTTTTGCCACAGCCTTTTTTTCGGCAGGAGCAAATTCGCACCTATGTTTCGGGACATCAACTAAAAACTAAAAATGGGTGTGGGTGGAACCCACCATCAATTCTTAATTCTTCATTCTTAATTCTACATTAATTGCACATTGCTAATTGCAAATTATATTTACGACTCTTTTCGCGGCGTTGCCGTCAGGATTATCAAAATTGAATTTTTTGAACTCTGCATTTTTATTCTTGTCAAGCAGATAACTTTTTGTGTTGAAAACTTCTTCTAATTCTTCCTGAGTTTTAACAATTCTGCCGGGTACATAGGTTTCATAATCGAAATAAAACTGCCTGTCACAAGCATACTCGCTGAGGTCATAGGCATAAAAAACACAGGGCTTATCAAGCAGAGAAAAATCCATACAGATAGAAGAATAATCCGTTATTAAAATATCAGCTATAAGTGTAAGCTCGCTGACATTGGGATACATTGTTAAATCAATCGCACCTGTTGTATCGGTGATGTTTTCGTGTACCTGGGGGTGGTACCTTATTGCCAAAACATATTCATCGCTGACATTTTCATTGAATTTTTTTATATTGAGCATTGTGGTGAGCTTTTTGTTTTTTTCCGGATTATCCCTGAATGTCGGGGCATATAGAATTATTTTTTTGCCCTTACATTGGGGATATTTTTTTTCAAATTCTTCCCTTAATTTTTCTACATTATTATTCTTGAAATAATAGTCCGTTCTGGGCGAACCTAAGGGCAGAACATTTTCCTTTTTCATTCCGAAAGCACTCGCATAAATCGGTACAACACCCTGTGAAGAACAAACAACGAAGCTGAATTTTGAATAGACTTTTTCTTCTCTTTTTCTGATTTCATCGGGCTGGTTTATATCCAATCCGAATTTTTTAAATGCACCCTCTGCGTGCCAAAGCTGAATAACTTTTGTCTGCGGTCTTATATTCATATCCGCCATTGGCATAAAATTATCGTTGTGAAAAATGTATTTTGAGGTGGCTAATTTATAAGCACCCACCGTAAAAAATCCTATTACTTTACCGAAAGATTTTATATTCAAATCCGTCCTTGTTACGCACACGCATTTATATTTATTTTCCTTTTTTACCTGAGCCATAACCTGACCCAAGCTGTCGGTAAAGCCTGCGTTATGCATTGACACAAAAGCGGCTTGATTTTTCACGGGAAAAATTTTCAAAATATTATATGAAAAGGCAAAAAGTAAATAGAGTAATTTTTTCATTTCCTCACCTGTTTAAATAAATTTTTAACAGCGTAAAAAGTAATTGCGACGGCAATTTTATTTTATTCTTATACCTTACAAAGTGTCTGAAAATGTGGTCATTTATTTTTGTGTTTTTATCAATCACAATTATATCCGATTTAGATTTTTTCTTTGCTTTTTTTACAAAATTTTCGTTTGAAATTATGTGGAGATTTTCCGCATTTTTCCATTTATCGGAAACACAATTTTCTGCCGACTCAGGAATAAACAATTCAAAAAACGGATAAAGCTGACAGTAAATTTCATCAATTTTTTCTGTGGTTGCATCTTTTAAAATTAAAGAAATTTTCGGATTTTCCGCCGCTTGTTTCCTGTTAAAAATTAACCTTTCCAAATTTAAATCAAAATTCATTTCTCTGATTTTATTTTTATTTTTTTCAGAAAGATTTTTAAAAGCATCCGAAAATCCTTTTTGAATTTCCGTTAAGCTTTCATCATCCGCACGCCAGAAAAACCTGTAAAACTGTGACAGCAAAATCTGCGCTTTTTTTAAAATAATTTCCTGCAAATATTCTTCGTCCGCACCGGCATTTTCTGCAAGCTTTAAAGACAAATCTATTGAAAAAACATAGTCCCTTACAAGCTGCGGTTTTACACTCTGGCTCACTGCGTTTTCGTGTTTTCGGTAAAACATTGTGGCATTTTTTGTGCCGGAAATTTTAACATCGTGATAAATAAATTCCAAAAAAAACGGCGTTTCCTCGGCATATTTTACGGGTGGAAATTCAATGTTAAATTCACGCAGCTTTGACAGGCGGTAACACTTATTTGACACAAGCAAATTCCACAAAAGTGTGGTATCAAAATTATCTATCTCGTCCATTGTCGATAATTTTTCGGCGTAATTATTTACATACTCACCATTGGTGTCAAAGCGTTTAATTCTGCCTATAACTAAGTCCGCATTTGTTGCCTTTGCTTTACTGTAAAAGCCTTCTAAGCTTTCGGGAGAATACAAATCATCCGCATCAAGAAAACAGATATACTCCCCTGACGCAATTTTAACAGCAGCATTTCTTGCCGCAGAAACACCGCTGTTATTTTGTATAACCGATATGAACCTTTTATCTTTGCAAAAACGGTCAATTATATCCTGAGTGGAATCCGTTGAACCGTCATTCACTATAATAACTTCAAAATCCTCCAAGGTCTGATTTTTCAGGGAATTTAAAGTTTCTTCAATATATTTTTCGTTGTTGTATGCAGGAATTGCAACTGTTATTTTCGGCATAAAATCACACTTCCCATTTCAAAACGGTTTTTCCGAAATTTCTTTTAAAATCATCATCAAAAGCCCTGTG
>JAZUIT010000359.1:0-3093 GCA_045642385.1 Acutalibacteraceae bacterium | reverse complement strand
AATACCAATGTTATTGCCAATGCCGATATTACCGACATTACGGATATATCCGCGCTTGCATAGCCTTCTAAAAATGATTTTTTGAATATGTCCTCCATTTTATTTATCTTCTTTTAATTTATTCAGATTATTATTTTCGCTTTTTGATACGCTTTATTTCAACCAAAAGCAATAATACAAGCAATACAAATAAAGCTCCGATTACAGCGAATGCCAAAAGTGTCAAATAGATCTCTAACCTTTCAGGAGCAACATTAGTGCTGATTATGACCGTTGTATCCGATAAAATCATACCCGTTGGTTTGATTTCTCTTTCGGTAAGTGTGTCATAACAAACAAATTTTGCATCACCGTTTAAGCCTGTCTTTTCAGATATACTTTCCCACGTTGTGCCTTTCTTAACGGAAAAATACGCATTACTGTGATTTTGATTATTTGTTACAGTATCAACACATATTGTAAAATACTTATTCCCGTCAACAAATATACTGTTCAGAAAATCAAGACGCTTTGATGTAAAATCACACAGTTTTTCAACCTCACCGGAGTTATCGTATCTCCAACGCATACTGTCACATTTTACAGAAGAGTTGATAATTCTTGCCCTGTGTAAAATATTATTTTCTAACATATCAAGTTCAGTCGAAAACTTTTCGAGATACATTCGGTAAACTGCCTGTTTGAATGTTTCATACTTTACAATATTTTTCCAAAACGGAGTATTCTTGGCAAAAAGTATATCCGAAGTTATATATTCAACAGCACCTAAAGTATTGTCATAATCCCAAATTGAACCGGCGTACAGCTTACCGTTTCTCAGATAAAAATATAAGCTTATTCTACCCGAATCACAATTATCTGTTATCTCCTGAATCAAATACAGCCACGCAAAAGACTCAACATCAATATATTTGTCAAAATCTTCTTCTGAAATTTTACGCTTTTCAAGCATATCAAAAATACTGCGTACTCTTTTCTCAACATCACTGAAATCGTCTGAATGAATATTTTCCGGATAAATTAACTCTGCCGATACGGAACTTCCCGAAAAATCCGGAAACAAATCTTTAACTGCTAAAGTTTTTACCCTGTTGCTTAATTCCAAATAAAATAATACATCATCTTTATTTAAACTAAGTTTATTATCGTTAACCTCAATCTTCTCGGCAAGTAAATACAACCCGGCATATTCACCGTTTAAAAACAAATCCACATACCTTGTTTTGGGATTCCAAATATTTCCTGTTTTATTTGCCAAATCATATATTATACTGTTTCTCAAATGGGAATGGTCATAATAATCCGCAAGCAATACCCATTTTGTACTGTAACATCCTTTGATTAAACTATCACTATTTTTTAATTCAATAGCATACGGCTTCTTTTCTGTAAGCCATGAGGATTGTCCCCTGCCTTTTATCTTGTCGGAATAATCGGTACTTACATAATCTGCATTTCCGTTTTCGTCAAACAAAGTCATACAAATCGGTTCTTTATTTTCTTTGTTTTTATGTACTTCGTTCATTGAACCTGATTTTGTATTTATACACATCGTAGCAATGTTTGCAGATTTCATAAACACAACGTGGTATTCCTTAGACTTAATTTTAAAGCTGTATTTTTTATCAAGCTCAATATTGTTTAACCGTTTTATTCCCTCTGTTTTTCTAACCGGCTTTCCGTCAATGCTGAGCTTTTTGGGGGCGTTTATGTATACATCATTCAAATCAGAATAAGAAGGTAAAAAGCAATAATAAACTCCTTCGTTTTCATCTTCCCACAATGATATTTTTTGCCTGCAATTGTCAGAATAAATTTCAAAGCTGATGTCAATGTCATTACTGAATACGCTGTCAAGCAAGTCGTATCTTTTTATCACAACAGAAAGTAATACTAACAAAACGGCGGAAATAATGCACACAAAAATCAATGAGTTTTTTTTAGTACCGTTACAACCTGATATTTTTGCCTTCAACAAGTATTCCCCCCATTGCATTTATATTTGTCTGTTCTCAAAATGTAACTTCACCGTCATGGCTTAAAAGATTTGCGGATACTACTCCCTCTACATTCATAAGCTCACGAACCATCTTGCCGCCATCATCTATTCTCAATTCTATTGTCAGGTCAAGTGTTGTGCTCGTAAGATTTCTGCTCTTTACTTTATAATGCTTTACATAGTTTTCTAAACTTTTAAGTATCTTATCTTCCGAATCAATATCCGTTGAATTAATTATCAAAATCATCGGTGCTTTTGCTGTCGGAACTCGGTTCAGCACTACAACTGCAACTGTGATTACTACTGAAAGTGCAACTGCAAATATTGCAAATCCTGCTCCGCAGATAATTCCGACACTTATTGCCCAGAACAAAAACATCAAATCCATCGGGTCCTTTATTGCCGTCCTGAAACGAACAATTGACAAGGCACCTACCATACCTAATGAAACCACTATACTCGACTGTATTGTTACTATTATTGCAGCAGTTACAAGTGCCACACCCACAAGGGAAATATTAAAATTCTTTGAATAAAAATTCTTTCTTGTAAGAACTTTGTACGCACAGAATATGTATATTCCCAATACCAATGTTATTGCCAATGCCGATATTACCGACATTACGGATATATCCGCGCTTGCATAGCCTTCTAAAAATGATTTTTTGAATATGTCCTCCATTTTATTTATCTCCTTTTAATTTTTTCCCATATTATATTGTCTGCATAAAAAATATTTCGAAAATGCCGTCTGCTGTAAATTTTCAAGCTGTAAGCTCTGATAAATAAAATCAGGCAAAAACTCGTCATATTTTACTTCCAAAAGCTGCATACCAGTGGGTAACACCGGTCTTTTAGGAATTACAGCATCAAAGAAATTATTTATTGACTGAGATGATGAAATGTTTGAATCCAAGGTTATTCTGACATTCCCCTGTTTATATACATAAGGTATTCGCTCATATTCAACTATTACAACGGGTTTTAAATTATGCAACCTCATTTCATTGGTAAGCTTTCGCATAACGGGAGGTTGTTCATTGAAATTTGAAAGATAATCACCTTTAATTATCCTTTCGCATTGCTCTTTTGTT
>JAZUIT010000358.1:0-4793 GCA_045642385.1 Acutalibacteraceae bacterium | reverse complement strand
TTTTGTCTCACATCATTGACAAACGTACAGATGTGGTAATTGATAACACTTATTGAAAAAATATGATTATAACAAAAAACACGGTATTAAAAAAGAATAGCATCATGCATAATGTCAATCACTCGATTCATTCTATAGATTCGTGTCAAGTGTTGTAGAGTTTAAGAATGTACTTCAACATTTCATCAGATTCTTTAACGCCCACATTGGATGCCACAACAAATTGCTTAATCGCCTTTACTTTGTCCGCTTTTGTTCCAAGACCATAGTAAAGACAAAGGCCGTACCCGTGGAGAGCTTTCGCATTTCCGAGAGCAGCTGCTTTCTGAAATGAGTTAGCAGCTTGTTCATATTCTTTATTTTTATAGCAATTTACTCCGGTTTCATAATCAAATGATCCATCGTCAAGGACATCCATATTTTCTCTATCATTTGCAGAAACATCGCTCTCGTCATCGTCATATGATTCCAATATCCCTATGATTTCCTTCATTTCCTCAAATGATAATGTGTCAAGTTTTTTTATGGCTTCTCTGTACGATACTTTAATATCAGCAGTAAGTCTGTCATCTTGAAAGATGCTTTTTGTTATCATCGTGCCTGTATTGATAACTTCGTTTCTGTTTTTATATTTTTTAAGCATCAACAAAGTTTCCAGCACTTTAAACGAATAATCAGTACTCATTTTCTCTTCCTTTCTTTGATTTAAAGAATCCGCATCGGATAATTGTTTGATAAATTACCCGATGCGGTTCAAACATTATGCATATAATGCTTTCATAAGAATGGGGTATGCAGTATCAATAATCCCGTAGAAATGTCTCAAATATGATGCAATCAAATCTTCCGGTTTGTTATCGTTAAATTCGAAACTCATGTTTGCGGTAACACTTCCATCTGCCGTAACATAGAAGGCAACCCATCTATACTTTGCATTCAGAGCATTCACTGTTTGCAACATGATAAGATTCTTGGCTTCCGGAACCTTACATATTTCATTGCAAAACATCTGTGCGGAAAAGTTTCCTTCCGGATCGAATACAATATTAAAATGCAATCCGGAAAAATTGTTGCCGCTGACTCCCATATGAACAATTTCCCGTTTATTCTCTCCTTCTCCGGTAGTATTGTGATCAACCTTAATTCCATTCTTTTCCAACTCATTGATAAACTGTTCTACTGCTTTCATGATTTTGTGTCCTTTCTGTTTTTTGTTTTCATCTATATAACACCATTCGCACCAAACATCTTCATAAAATATTTATTTCCATGTTTTCAGAAAATCGGGAATAAGATCTACCGGTTGCTCATCATCCAGTGCCTCACTCTGATTGGCGTCGTTTTCCTTTGCAAACTCGTCCATCTTCAACGGGGAAAAGAGGTATTTGTATCTGTACTTTTCCGAATTGAAAGGCATGGACTCAACTCCCATTTCTTCCGGTGTCGTGCTTCCGTCTTTTGTGAATTCCGGGCAAAGATAGCTTCTTTCAAAGTGCGTTTCAATCAAAGGAAATCCGCTGATTCTGATGAACATCTGTCCGGGTTCAAGCGATTCCAAAGCACTGATCGGAAGCAGGGGAGTTTCCTGCACCTGATAATCATCCGGATTCATAACCGAGGAAAGTCTCGGAATAACCTGTTTGCCGCATTCTTTGGAGAATGTATACTTCGTATCATAGTTTTGCGAGCCGAGAAAGGTGTGGATATTGCAGTTATCTCTGATGATCTGTGAACACTGAGAGCCATAAACCACATCAAGCTGTGCATAGGACTGCACAAACATATGGAACCAGATGTTTCTTGATCTTGCAGTTGCTATCTTGTTTTCAAAATTATCAATTTTCGGGATGTTTCCGAACTCATCGAGTATGAAATACATTTCACGGTCAAGCGTTCCGCCGATCTTTTCGGCTTTCTCGAGCATCTGTCTGTAAACATATTCGATAAACATACCGGCAACCGTGAAGTCGGATTTTTCGTAGTCTCTGGTGATCAGGAATACAGCAAAAGGTTCATCGCTGCATTCATTCAGGTTGATCGTGTCTCCGTTGCAGATCGTGTAGATTTTTGTGTTGAACCACTTCTGCATACCGTTTTCAAAACACCCGAGATAGGAGCGAGTGGTGGTCGGAGCATTCTCGAAATATGCTTTCATATGTTTGATGGATTCGTCTGTGGGGGACTTATGTCTTAATTTATTGGTTCCTCTCAACGGAACGATTCTGTTATTGGACACATCAACAACTTCATTTCTGATCACATCGTAATAATCACGAATTGTCATTAAATTCATATTGTCTCTTGTAAAACCGCTTCGTTCATCTAATGCATCCTCTAAGAGGAGGTAGATAAGGCCTTTTAATATTTCCTGTGCCCCCATGAACCAGCTCGGATCATGCGTTCCTATCATACTATCGGGGATGAAAGTATGTACAAGCTGATGAATCATATCTTCCGTTTCTGATAAGATAACCGATTTGTCAAGTGTAATATAACGCTGTGCGGCATCTTCGGTTGGAAATGCTTTTTGGTCAATGGACCAGAATCCGACAGCATCGTCAAACTGTTCAATTCCGTCTTGAAGTGCAAATCCGCTTATATCCGATCCTGGTTTGTGGAATATAAGCTTTTCGGTCAGTTCTTTTTGACGCATCCAAGAATCATAGATTTCAAAGAAGGGATTCCATGAATCAGAATGACCAACATCTTTAAAATTGATCAGGAATATCCGATAGCCCTGCTGTTTCAGATGCTTTGCGTTTCTGGCAAACAACTCGCCTTTTGGATCGGTAAGCATAAAGCACGGCTTATTTTTTTTGCTCGAAAGAAATCTCAGTGCCGGTTCAACGCAGCCGGTCGTCTTACCGCTTCCGGTTCCACCGACACCCATCATATGACCGTTGGTCCCAGTGTACGCTGCATGAAGCGTTCCGTCACCGTCCCTGTATGAGCCACAGAAATCTCCGTAAATTTCTGCTTCGTGCAATTCGGAATAAGGAACAGACCGCACCTTTTCCGTTTTGATCAGATTTTCCACCATTTTCATTTGGCTGTTTTCGTAGCATTTTTCGATATGATTCTTTTTTACTTCTTTTCCCAAAGACGGGATATTAAATTCAACCATCATCATTACCTCACAGTCCTATGCGTTTTTTATCAAATGTTCCGCATACAGCGTTCTTCCAGAAATTATCCTTGTACCGACTGATATAGTTCAGTCTGACCTTTACCGACAGATCCGGCTGAAGGATGGCATTCAAAAAAGCAACATCTATTTCCGTCATCTTGCCGCCGACAATCAAATACTGTTTTATCAAAGCGATACTTAAATAGTCATTTCTGACGGTCTCATCGAATTTTTCGTTATCAGGCAAAGAAATAACACCGTCTTCCAGATATTTCTTTTCAAGCTGATACAAGGTATTATATCTTCCGGCATCCTTTTCGTCTTTTTCTTCCGAAAGAATTTCTTTCATCAGAATAGTTGACGGCACATCGCCCCACATCACGCACCTTTTGAAGTGCAGTTTAGCTTTGTCAGTATCTTTTTTCGTCCCGATTCCGAGAGCATACATAAGTCCGAGTTCACGGGTACTGTTCACATCGCCGTAAGATGCCTGAAGCTTTATGCTCTCAAACCGCACAAAAGCATCATAAGCATGGTGAAAGGATTCATATTTCATTCCGGCTTTCATGTCCTGGTTCAAGCGGGAATTCGAATGGAAATACCCTCTCCGATTAGATCTGTTCACTTCTTCAAGAACTTTTCCTTTGATTTCGTAGAAAACCAAGTTGTCAACATCGTGTTCGCTCAGATTCTCGACTGCACTCAATGCGTGATAGTCAGAAACAAGTCCGATTTTCTTCATATCTCCGAGGATGATATTTGAGAATGTGCTTACCGTTTCTTTATCAAGTCCGTATGCCTTTCCGATAAAAGAAATCACTTTTTCTGCATCACTTTGAAAGTCTCCGAATGCGGCAGAGTTCAAAAATGCCGTTGAGAGCGTCATCAAATAAAACGCTTCATAATTCTCCTGCATGGTTGTTTTTATATCTTTCATTATCTTCACCTCACGCCATCAATGATTCCGTATTTGACTGCCTCTTCCGGAGTAAGCCAATTATCTCTTTCGGTATCAGCACAAACTTTTTCATACGGCTGACCGGTAAGTTCCGATAGCATCGTATTCAGTTTCTTCTTTGTGCGAAGAATATGTTCTGCAACGATCTGAATCTCTGTTGCTTGCCCCTGTGCTCCGCCGAGCGGCTGATGTATCATAATTTCGCTACTTGGTGTTGCAAATCTTTTTCCTTTTGTTCCGGCTGCAAGAAGGAACGCACCCATACTTGCGGCTTCCCCGGTACAAACCGTTGAAACATCACACTTAAGTCGCTTGATGGCATCGTAGATAGCAAGTCCGGCACTGACAACTCCACCGGGCGAATTGATAAAAATCGTTATATCTTTCTCCGGGTCTGCTGCTTCCAGGAACATAAGCTGCGAGATGACAACACAAGCGACATTGTCGTCGATCTGATCAAACAGCATAATGTTTCGGTCTGAGAACAACTTTGAAAATACATCTTTCTGAATAGTTCCCATCAAATTTTCTTCTGAATAAGTCGGTGTCGGTATCATGTTTTTCCTCCTTAACATTGTTTTCGTCTTGATATGTTATTTTATGTACGTTTGTCAATGATGTGAGACAAAATTGATAAAATAAAAATGATTGATATGTTAAGATAGAACAATCGACTTGGAAGCCGGAGTGGAGCGTAGCGAAACGAAG
>JAZUIT010000357.1:0-5847 GCA_045642385.1 Acutalibacteraceae bacterium | reverse complement strand
ATTACCGGATAATTTTCCTGCATATACTCGATTTTAGCCTTATATTCGTCATCCTCAAACCAGCCGATAACATGAAATTCTGCTTTATCGGTTTTAGCGGTAACTTGTTTAATTGCCTCAAAGAACTCATCAAAGCCTTTATCTTTCCTGAGTCTTGAAACAAATACGAACCTTGTTTTTCCCTCATCATCCGGATAAGGCTCATAAGGATACTTAACGAGATTTACACCTGAGCCGGGCAACAGACAATAATTTTTATTACCTATAATTTTCAAGCTCTGATATAATTCCAAATTCTGAGAATTTTGAAAAAACACACATTTTGAATTTTTAAAAGCAAGCTTTTGTAAAAAACAGGTAAGCTTCATAAGCATACCGCCCTTTTCAAAAACTCTGCCAACACCTGTTACAGTATTCATATAGGGAATTTTATTTATTTTACAGGCAAAGCTGCCGTAAACATTCTGTTTTTGTGTATAAGTCAATACGATATCCGGCTTAATTTCTTTTAAAAGCTTTAAATATCTCTTAACCACAAACAATTCCTGAATCGGGTTAGTGCCTGCCCTTGTTACATCAATTAAAGCAAGCTTACACCCCATATCCACAAAAACCTGTGTACGCTCATTAGGAGGACATGAAACAATAACCTCATGTCCGGCATCAAGCAAAGCTCTTAAAAACTCCCTGCGAAAATTATATATTGTGGCTTCATCATTTGCCAAAAGCAATATTTTACTCATTGAGCATAGCCTCAATTCTCGACTTGATTTTAGCAGCACTCATACCGTAATAATCGCGGAGATATTTTTGCGTACCTACGATACACGAATATGTATCATTCAGACCGATTCTTAACTGAACACAACTGTTTTTGAAAGATGCTAACTCCTCGGCAACAGCACCGCCGAAGCCGCCGATAATATTATGCTCCTCAACAGTAACAATATAGTCAAATTTACTTGCACATTCTCTGACGGTTTCGCTGTCAATAGGTTTAACAGTCGGGAAAGTATAAAGTGCGGCATTAATTCCCGATTCTTTCAGCAGTTCAACTGCTTCCTGTGCTTCATCAAAAATACCGCCGGTTGTGAATATTGCAACCCTTTCGCCGTCATTTATTTTAATCGCCTTACCTATTTGGAAATTATCAATTTTTTCGTGTATTCTCTTTTCGCCGCCTCTGCCTAAACGCAGGTAACAGGTACCCGGTGTTTCATAAATAGCTCTTGTGGCACATTCGGCTTCAACCAAATCACCGGGAGCCATAACGGTAACATCCGGCATGGCACGCATAACGGCGATATCCTCAGTTGCATGGTGGCTCATACCCAACGAACCGTAAACAAAACCGCCGCCGACACAGACAATTTTAACATTTGCATTATGATATGCACAGTCATTTCTTATCTGCTCAATGCAACGAAGTGTAGGAAAATTACCGATTGAATATGTATAAACCGTCTTACCCTCCAAAGCCATACCTGCGGCAACACCTGTCATATTCTGCTCGGAAATACCTACATTTGTAATTTGGTCCGGTAAACCCTCAAAGAAAGGCTTCAATACTCCGAACCCTAAATCACCTGTAACTATATGAACATTTTTATCTTTTTTAGCTATTTCCAAAGCTGTTTTTACAAATGTATCTCTCATAATTATTTCCTCCGTTATACTCTCTGAGCTTCAAGCTCTTTAACAGCCGCATCATATTCCTCACCCTGAGGAGTACGGTAATGCCAAAGTATATCGTTTTCCATGAATGAGATACCCTTGCCCTTAATTGTGTTTGCTATTACAACTGTGGGCTTGTCCTTGCTTTCTTTTGCAAGCTTATATGCCCGTTTTAAATCATCATGATTATGACCGTCACAGTCAATAACATTCCATCCGAATGCTTTCCATTTATCGACAAAAGGCTCAAGTGCCAAGGTGTTTTCACAGAAATCAAGGCTCTGCATTTTATTATAATCAATTGTTAAAATCAGATTATCAAGCTTAAACTGATGTGCCATCAAAGCGGCTTCCCACATAGAACCCTCGTCACATTCACCGTCACCGCATACAACAAAAACCTTATGATTTTTACCGTCCTTTTTTGCGGCATAAGCCATACCGCAGGCAACCGGCAAACCGTGTCCCAAAGAACCGGTTGAAAATTCAATTCCGGGTACACCCTTATGTGACACATGACCGGAAAGGCGACTGCCGTTAGCATAATGTGTCTTTAATTCTTCCACATCAAAAAATCCCGTTTCCGCCAAAGCCGCATAAACCGCGGCACCGGCATGACCTTTACTTAAAATAAATCTGTCTCTGCCGGGCATTTTGGGGTCTTCGGGATTAACATTCAAAACATCTTTATATAAAACGGCAACAATATCGGATACCGATAACACGGCACCGATATGTGAGCCTCTTGAAATATGCGTCATTTCAACACCGTGGCGTTTGATTTTCCATGCCAACTGTTCACTGGTCATATATTAAAACCTCACTTTATTTTACGGAGCTTTCCAGCTCTTTAATTTTTTCACTGTATTCAACTGAATACTCGTCAACTATCTCTTGAATTTCCGCAGGTAATTTTGTTGACCTTGTGATAACTTTATATACTGTCCAGAAAATAATCTTAAAATATGAGCCTGTTGTGTTATGCCTTGCATGATAAAGCTGCAATTTAAGCTTTAACGGACGGACAACTTCATAGTATGCTTTATCCGGATCAGATGATTTACCCAAGATTTCATATTGCTTAAAATTAGCCATAGATGCCCAATCGGTAATACCGGGTTTCATATTGAGAATAATTTTTTCTTCATCGGTATATAAATCAACCCAATATTGAAGCTCAGGTCTGGGACCTACAAAGCTCATCTCTCCCTTTAACACATTGATAAACTGCGGAAGCTCATCAAGCTTTGATTTTCTGAGAAAATGACCTACCTTTGTAATTCTGTCGTCGTGGTCGGTAACACTCCATTTACCCTTACCCTCACAATCCGGAAGCATGGAACGGAATTTACAAATATAAAACACCTTGCCGTTCTTCCCAACTCTGGGACCTCTGAAAAATACACCGCCGGGACTGTCAATACTAATAACTATTGATAAAATCAGAAAAATCGGTGAAGTAATCACAAGTCCTAATAAACTGAAAACAATATCAAACAGTCTTTTCATACTATGTACCTAAAAAGGTTTCACTCCTTAAAAATCACATATTTGCCCCATCAACGGGAATTAAAGCAGACTGCATAAAGGAAGCCTGCTCGGATGCCATAAAGAGAACCGCATCCGCAATTTCCTGTGTTGTACCAAAACGGTTAACAGCCTGATGGTGACGCAAGAAATCTTCACATCTTGCAGGGTCAGTAACCGTATATTTATCCCAATAGCTGTCCTTAAATGCGACAGCACCGGGCATAACAGCAGACATAACCACACCTGTCGGTGCAACTGTTCTGCCGACAGTGGTAACATAAGCATTTAAGAATGCTTTCGAAGAAGCGTACAGAGGATTACCTCTGAGCATCTTTGCGGAAATTGAAGAAATATGAACAACTCTGCCCCAACCTTTATCAATCATAGGCTGGATAAGGACATTATTCATATCAATTGCAAGTCCTGCATTGAACATCCACGCGTGTGTCCATTCTTCAATAGTACCCAAAGCATTTCTGCTGACAAGTGAACCACCCACATTATGAACAACTATATCAAATGTTCCTCTTTCTTTAAGCCATTGTTTTGCCAACTCGTTGGGGTTTTCTTCCATTAAGTCCGCAACATAATATTTATGATCAAGATTATTATACTCTTTAATTTCAGCTAAAAGCTCTTTTAATAAGTCTTCGCTTCTTGCAATAACAGTAAGCCTTGCACCTTCTTTTGCAAAGGCTGTGGCAATATTTCTTCCGATGCCCTTACTTGCACCGACAATCAAAGTATTCTTTCCTTTAATACCTAAATCCATAACGGCACTCCCTTTTAATTATTTCTTCTTACCAGATTTGACATTTCCGTCATCAACTGCGCCTTGTTTTTTTGAATTGTTATTCGATGTATGATGTGCATAACTATTGTAATAATTGTTACGCTTTCTCCTCGGCAATTTATTTGGCGGCAAATTACCTTTGTTTTCAGTAACAATTTCAGTATTTGTAACAGAGGTACCGTAACGGGAATAAGCATATTTATTATACGGATTATATCCGTTATATCCACCGTAACCGTAGCCGTAACCACCGTATCTTCCGTATCTGCCGTATCTGCCGTATTTACCGTAGCCATAACCTCTTCTGTACCTGTATTTATACTTATAACCGCGGGTAGCCTTTGACTGAACACCGTTAAGTACGAGTCCTAAAATTTTCGCGTCAATAAATTCCAAAGTTTTTATTGCTTTATCAACTTCCGTAAATGTGGACTGACCCTCACGGACAACCAACATTACACCATCGGTAACCTTAACAAGCGACAATGCATCCGAAACCGTGTTAATGGGCGGTGAGTCGATAATAACATAGTCAAATCTTTCTTCAAACTCTTTTAACAAATCAAGCATTGACTCAGAACCCAAAATTTCAGCCGGATTGGGAACATTAATACCGGCACATACAACAAAAAGATTTTCATACTTTGTCTGATGAATAATATCATCAATTTCTGCCATACCGCCCAACACATCAGTAAGACCGGGTGTGTTATTAAAGTCCATAAACTTACTAACCATAGGTCTTCTCAAGTCAGTATCAAGCAGTAATACTTTTGCCTCTGTTTGTGCAATTGAAATTGCAATATTTGCAGAAATTGTCGATTTACCTTCACTGGGACAAGCACTTGTTATAACAAAGCTTTTACTGCCTTTTTTTAAAACGGACAACAGCATATTTGCCCTGAGAGCTTTATATGATTCAGTAACCTGGAACTTTAAAGTGGAGTCAACGGTGTTATATCCTCCGTAATAGGAGGAATAATTATTGTATTTATTATAAGGATTTTTAGCCATTATTTTTTCTCCTTTTTATTCTCATCAGCTTTTCCGTCAGACTTTTCTTTATTATTCTTTTTTCTTTGTTCAGCTGCGGCTTTCGCATAGGAATTTGCGTAAGAATTTTTGGATTTTTTGGTCATAGAGGATGTTGAAATAAACTCCGGTATCGTTCCTAAAATCGGGTAATCATAATGTTTTGTTAAGTCCTGCTCACTCTTAATTCGAACATCTAAAACCTCCCAGAGTATAGCGACAACAATTGCAAGTACTAATCCCAATAACGCGCCGATTGCCGCCGTGCTCATAGGATTATTTGCGTTAACATAAGGTGTTCCGGCACTTTCAAGTACATATATAGCAACACCGGTATATTTACCGTTTAAATATCTGGGAACCATGGTTTCTACGGAATCTGCGACAACCTTACAAGTATCAATTGAACCGGCTTTAACGGTAACAGTGAACACTTCTGATTGATCAGAATTGTACGTAACCATACCGGAAATCTGACTGGCACTTATACCCAAACCGCTTTCATCAGCAACACTTTGGCGAAAATCATTAGTATTAAGCCAATTAAAATACGAAGAAATTACACTTTTGAATGTTCCGATTTGACCTACATTAATCTGCGCACTATCACTTGAAACTACCATCATTTTAATATTGGTTGTATAAAACGGAACATAGGTCACACTGGCAAAAATATATGCACCTATAAACCCAACCAATGCAAAAATAGCCAGCATCCAAATCTTTGAAAGTACAGCTCTTACAAATTTCATTATCGTAATATTATTCATTAAGGAACAACACACCTTTCAACACATTGTACTAAAATCATACCACTT
>JAZUIT010000356.1:0-10897 GCA_045642385.1 Acutalibacteraceae bacterium | reverse complement strand
ATCTGCTTACACAAGAGGGCTTCAAGGTTTTTTATGCTGCTATAACTCTTGAAGATAAAATAGGTAGGGAATATGAGCCATACATATTTGCGGCACTAAACAGCGCAAAAGCTATGCTTGTTGTTGGCTCAAAACCGGAGTATTTTAATGCCGTATGGGTTAAAAACGAGTGGTCAAGATTCTTAAAACTTATGAAAACCCACCGTTCAAAGCTTCTTATTCCTTGCTACCGTGATATGGATGCCTACGAACTCCCCGAAGAATTTGCTCATCTTCAGGCGCAGGATATGTCAAAAATCGGATTTATCAATGATATTACAAGAGGTATTAGAAAAGTATTACCGGATACCAAACCCGAAGCCAGCACCTCTGCCCCTACCGCTTCGGCAAACGCAAATATAACACCGCTACTTGAAAGGGCCTTTATGTTCCTTAAAGATGGCGAATGGGATAAAGCAGACGATTTTTGCGAGCAGGTGCTAAATCAAGACCCTAAAAATGCATCTGCTTATCTTGGTAAACTTATGGCTGAATTTCATGTTAAACAAAAAGCAGATTTGGATAAACTTGATTTAACTTTTGATGACAGAAACAATTATCAAAAGGCTATAACCTTTGGCGATAGGCAATTAAAAGATTTTCTTGAAACTTGCAACAAAGAAATTATTTTTAACAAAGCTTTGATAATGATGCGTAACGCTTATAATGAAAATTTGTATATCAATGCGGCTTTGGAATTTCATAAAATTTTTGATTATAAAAACGCAAAAGACCTTGCTGCCGAGTGCTATGAAAAAGCCGGACAGGAAAAACAAAGAGCAGAACGCAAAGCCGAAGAACGCCGTATTGTGGCTGAAAAGGCAGCAAAAAAGCGTAAAAAGGCATTTGCTATCGGCACACCTATTGTTGCGGTGTGTATCGCATTTGTAATTGTTCTGATAACGGTTATCATGCCCAATATTAGATTTAAAAATCTAAAAAGTGGGAACTATGATGTCGGTGGCACGGTAAAGTTTGGGAATTATCACAATTCGGATGAATGGATCGTGCTGGACAAACAGGAAAATCGTATGCTTCTTATCAGTAAATATGCGCTTGACTGTCAGCCATACAACACGTCAATTATTGATGTAACGTGGGAATCTTGTTCTTTAAGAAAATGGTTGAATGACGATTTTTTGAACGAAGCATTTAGCAAAAAGGAACAGAGTATTATTGCAAAGACAGACATTAGTGCAGATAAAAATCCAGAATACAGCACAAATCCCGGCAACGTGAAAACGGACAAGGTATTCTTGCTCAGCATCACTGAAGCGAAGAAGTATTTCTCTTCCGATAGCGCAAGGCAGTGCAAACCTACAGAATATGCAGTTGCCAATGGAGCGTATGTAAGTAGCAACAATGGCAATTGCTGGTGGTGGCTCCGGTCGCCCGGCAATACTCAGAATTACGCCGCCCGTGTCCACACTGACGGCTCGGTCATTTACGGTGGTGACTATGTCAACTATGATTTTGACTGTGTTCGTCCCGCTTTGTGGATAAATCTTGACTCTTAACTCTTCAAATCGGAAATCATCCAATGCGAGCGTAAGCGAGCTAATCTGCGGCGACAGCCGCAATCTATTAACCGCCGTAATGCGGTCGCACGATTTTTGAAAAACGGCAGGTGCGGGAATTGGAACGAAAATTCAAGTTTTAGATTTTGCTGTAAATTAAAACTTGTTGCAACCAAGCTTTTTGCGAAGACCGGTTAAATCTGTATACAAGTGAACAATGGTAATAACGCAGAATTAATTTTCATACAATTAAACAGCCATTGATTTGAGTGGAGTGGAGTTGTATGAAAGACACATACGGTCGGGCGGTAAGGCTCGGAGAATACATAATAGAAACGGGAGCGACTGTCAGGGCAACCGCTAAGGTTATGGGCGTTTCAAAATCGACAGTACATACAGTAGTATACAAATAGAACGGTTTATATGGGTAGTAAAATAGCAGGGCAATAAACCCTGCTGTTTTTGTTGCAACTTTTGTAAAGTGTGGTATAATATAATAAGTAAGTAATCAGGAGGGGTAATATGTCTGTTGATACCGCTATTGAAAATGCTTCCGCATCGCTTACAATGGAGGGCTTTTCAATTGACCAAAAGGCAAAAGAGCTTGTGCGACTTGTCCTTGAAAACAAAATGACAACCGAAGAATATATTGCCATTATCAAACAAAAAGCAGGAGTATCTGCATAATGGGTTACAGTATAAATTCTGCAAGTGATAATTGCTATGAGGGAACTTTGTGCCTTATAAATAAATTCGGCATAAAAGACGAAAAGAAGTTATTGGAAATTGAAGCCGATATTACACTCCTTAAAATTACTTCGCTTGAACAAAATCCGATTAAAGGAAATTTTGACTTTGAGCATTATAAATCAGTTCATAAGTTTTTGTTTGAAGATATTTATGACTGGGCAGGACAAATAAGAACGATAGATATTTCAAAGAAAGGCACAACTTTTGTTCCGGCAGACCAAATTAACAGTATGGCAAATGCGTGCTTTAATCGGATTAAAAGTCTCAACTGTTTTATTGATTTGTCATTTGATGAGTTTGTTGAAAATATCGTTGATTTTTACTGTACCACCAATATTCTGCATCCTTTCCGAGAGGGAAACGGCAGAACGCAGAGAACTTTCATTTCACAGTTAATCAGAAATGCAGGTTATGATATAAACTTTTCAAAAGTCGATACAGATAAATTGATGATAGCAACCATAAAATCCGCAAACGGCATAACCGATGATTTATGTGAAATATTCAAAGAAAATATACAAAAACCGTGATATATAAAAGCACCGACTTTACAGAATAAGTGTATGGTCGGTATTTTTATGTTTAAATATTCAATTCGTATTTAATATAATAAATGCAATTAAGACCGTATTCGGAAAATTTTTCGGATACGGTCTTTGATATGTAATTGCAAGAATTTTGAGAAAGAAAGGTGGAATGATAATAAGCATAGGTGGTATGCTTATTGAGAGATATATTAAAAACCATTGAGATATTGTTTATAGGGTTAGTTGTTGCGATATTAATTTATCCGTTACTTCACGAAATGGGACATAGTTTTTTTGCCGTTTTAAGTGGAATTAAAGTATTAGAGTTTGAAATTTCTCCGATACCGAGCGTTTTATGCAATATGTCTGAAGCATCAACTTTACAATATATATTGGTAGGTTTAGGAGGCATGATTTTTCCTCTAATTGTATCAGTTGCATTTCATCCAAAAAATTTTGTTTGGTGGTATATAGACTTTATCGTTAAAGTAATCAGTATGATAGCTTTCGGGATTTCAATTGTCGGTATTATTATGTATAAAACAAATGTGCCGATAAAAAACGAAGACATTACAACAACTCTACAGGCAGCCCCGGATTTATGGGTTTCGCTGTTGTTATTGTGTATATTTGCAGAATTGGTTTTGATATTATCAATAATAAAATCGCAACCCATAAAACACATAGAAAAATTTTATGGAATATAAAAAGTGAGTGTGTCCCACATTGGTTCACACTCGCTTATTTTTTTAATCGCTCTGCTGTGGTTATTAGTACATTTAGGTCTTCGTCAGGTAATTCTTTTGAAATAGAATACAACTTTTGAACTAATAGGGGATTATCTAGTTCCTCATCAAAGAATTCTTTTGGTGTTACATCAAGATAATCGCAAATATATAAAAGTTCCGGTACCGAAGGAAAGGACTTCCCGGAAGATATGCTTTGAATATATCCTTTACTATGTCCGAGATCCAGACTCATTTTATATTCGGAAACACCTTTTTTAGTTCTCAGGAACGATATTCTATCTTGAACAAATTTTGCGTCCATAAGTATATCACCTCAAATAATATTTTATACTATTAAAAAAGGTAATATTACCACATTAACTACCGATTTTACTTGATTTATACCGATTATATCGGTATAATATACTTAAATAAACTTACGGTAGGAGTATATAATTGCAAAAAATAAAAAAATCAGCCAAAAAAGAAATTGGCTGAATCTAATAAAATATTGCGTAGAACTTCGTGTTCTAAACAAAAAAAGTGAAGAATCCTTTGTTTAAGGGATACTTCACTGTTTTTTGACCATATATTTGACCACTTATGCCGCATTATTTGAATACAATTTTTCGAGTTGTATTCGTTTTATTTCCAAAGAAGAATGAACATAAATATCAAGTGTTGTTGAAACACTTGAATGCCCTAACAATTCCGATAATGTTTTTATATCCACTCCGGATTCAACGCATCTTGTTGCAAAAGTGTGTCGCAGAGCATGGAAATTTATGTTAACAAGACCGCATTGTTTCAACATTTTTTTATATTTGTAATCAAAAGTCCTTGTACTCATAAAGCCGCTTGTGTTTGATACGACATAATCGGACAATGATAAGGATTTCATCTGTGTTAGTATCGGTAACAACGCAGACGAAATCGGGATATCTCTATTAGAAGATTCTGTTTTTGGCTTATCAATAATAAGCTTTGTTTTATTATTTTCAACTCTTATTCTGGAAATTGTGTGGCGTATATGAATTACTCTGTTCTTCAAATCTATATCATTCCAATTAAGAGCACATATCTCTCCTATTCTGAGTCCGGTGTGTAAAGCAATCAATGCTCCGAGTTTTATATTATCCATACTGTTTGAAATCAAACATTCAAACCGATCTTGTGCTTCCCGTGTTAATATTTGCAAATCTTTTTTACCTATAGAAGGTTTGTTTACAGAATAAACACAATTTTGACAATACCCCTCATTTATAGCAAATTTTAATGAAGAACTGATTATTATCGAAAGTGTTCGTACATATGAAGGAGAAAGACCTTTTGAATTATTAAGATTGCCGGATAATAGTTTATTATCAAGAAACTGATTAATTATTACCGAAGTTAATTGTGATATTTTTATTTTACCCAGTTGCGGAATTATATGTCTTTCAATCATAAACATATATTTGTGTTCTGTTGAACCCTTATTCTTCACTTTGTTTGACAATAACCATAATCTCAATATTTCTTCAAATGATTTCTCTTTTGAATTATGAGATGTTGTATTTTGGCTTGGTTTTGATTTGCAGTATAACAGTTTTTCTTTGCAATCGCTGTATGATTTACCATATACCGAGCACAGTTTTTCGCCGGATAAAGTATTAACTTTATATCTTCCTTCCCACCTTCCATCTTTTCTTTTTCGGATATTTTCTCCACGCTTTGGCATAATTATTTTCCTTTCCATATTTATTTGACCACTTTTCTGACCACTTACTATTATAAAAAACGGATAATAAATAGATAATTCAATGAAAAAACAGTCGAAAAAACAAAAAAATTGCATTTTTTTGTTGACAAATGGTTAGTCATATGGTAAATTTATTATAATAATAGGTAGAGACTGTGTGTTTAGAACACGAAGTTCTACGCAAAATGATATCTTCTTGTGAGTATTTTTATTATTGTCAATTGACAAGAAATTATTAAGGAGAATAACATTGGCAGATAAAAGAACAACATTGCAACAACAGGAAATGATAAATACTTTATCAAAAGCGTTGCCGTATTTGAGAAATAAATTTGGTGTTTCTCAGACGGTATTAGCGAATAAGGTTGGCATGAGCCGGCAAATGATATCGCTAATTGAACGCGGTGTTCAGCCTATGACATGGACACAGTTTTTAGCTATTATCTTTTTCTTTAAATCAAACAATGATTTTGACAAAGGAAAAAAATCGATTGCAAAAAAACATCCGAATATCGTGCAACAGTTATTATTGCTTGAGTACGATATGAATGCTTATAACAAAGGGGCAAAGAATAATGATAATTAATTTAATTAAAGCAAATCAAATGTTCAGCTTGACTCTTCCGCAAAAAATCAAAGGACAGTATTGGATTACGGATGTTGATGAAAACGCAAAACCCCGAAATTTGATAAGCATTGAAGCTTTGCAGAATGAATGGGTTGTGAAAAGCAACAAAAATGCTTTTGTTTTAGATTCAAGCAATCAAAGAATAGATAACACTGTATTAAAACCGCTCAGTTTTTTTAATATAAAAATTAAAGATAGCGATGAGCGAGTAATACTATTTGCCGAGACGATAGATGAATCTCGCCAAACATTTAAGAAAGTGTTATTTAAAGAAGCATGTGCATTAAATATTGGAAGGACAAGGGACAATGATATTTTCTATGAAAATAAATTTGTTTCCGGTAAACATGCAAAACTTTCTTATAACAATGGCTCGTGGTCGATTATTGACACGGACAGTACTAACGGTACTTATGTAAACGGATATAGAGTAAAATCCCAAAACTTATTTGCTGGCGATTTGATTTATATTATGGGTTTAAAAATCATTATAGGTCATAATTTTCTTGCTATAAACAATCCTGATAATTTAATAACTTTACAGTCAAACAAATTAATTGAATACAAACCACAGGAGATAGACAATAATGTGGAATTGTCAGATATACCTGAGAAAGATTATTTTTTCAGATCTCCAAGATTTCATAGAGAAATTGAGCATTCAGAAATAACAATTGATCCCCCTCCGCAGATACAAAAAGGCGATACGGTTCCTATGGCACTTATGCTCGGTCCATCGTTAACTATGGGATTGACTTCTATGAGCACAGGCATCATATCGGTTATGAATATTGTAAATAGCGGCGGACAAGTCAGTTCCGCTCTTCCTACTCTGCTAATGTCATTCAGTATGTTGCTTGGAACTGTTCTTTGGCCGATTCTTACTAAAAAATATGAAAAAAAGCAACGAATAAAAAATGAAAACAAGCGTCAAATTAAATATTTGGCATACTTAGACAGCATTAGAGATGAAATCAAAAGAAAATGTAAAGAACAAAGTGACATTCTTAACGAAAATTTAATTACCCCAGAAGAATGTTCAAACCGTATAGCTGAATCAAAGGTAGAGTTATGGGAAAGAAGCAAAGGACAGTCTGATTTCCTATCATTAAGATTGGGAATTGGAGAATTATCATTAGATGCCGATGTAAAATTCCCCGAAAAAAAATTCTCAATGGAAAACGACTCGTTGCAAGATGCTATGCTGTCGCTCGGTTCCGAACCTAAGCTTTTGCATAACATACCTATAAGCTTATCTTTAGTTGAGAATAAAACAGTGGGAATATATGGTGATTATTCTTACCGAAACAACTTACTTAAATCTCTTATATTGCAGACTGTTGCACTTCATGGTTATGATGAAGTCAAATTGATGTTATTGGTAGATTATGCCGATATGCAGGAATGGGAATTTGTAAAATTCATACCTCATTTTTGGAATAATGAAAAGACCGTACGGTATTTAGCCACAAATGCAGACGACATCAAAGAATTGTCTTCTTATATTGATAAAAATATTCTTGTGCGCAAAGATGATGACAAAACAAAGATTGAGGATTACTCGACATATTACATTATTATTTCTACAAGCAAAAAGTTAAGTGAAAAATGTGAAAGTTTGCAAAAATTATTAAAGTATAAGAATAATTGTGGTTTCAGTATTGTAATGTCAGAGCCCAATCTTAAAGATTTGCCAAAAGAAACAAAATCTGTTGTTTTTGCTAACGGAGAACAATCTAAAATATTTGACCGTGATGATACTACAGGTCAAAGCTTATCGTTTGTTCAAGACAAAATGAACGAAGCAACACTTCTTAATCTTTCGGAAGATATTGCAAATATAGAATTGGATTTGGGCGGCCAAAACTATGTTCTTCCAAATATGATTACATTTTTGGAAATGTTCAATGTAAGTAAGATTGAACACCTAAATCCGCTTACAAGATGGAAAGAAAATAATCCGACCATTACATTGCAAACTCCTGTGGGCGTTGATGCATATGGCGAAACCTTCAATTTGGATTTGCACGAAAAATATCACGGTCCACATGGTTTAGTTGCAGGTATGACCGGATCCGGTAAATCAGAATTTATTATCACCTACATACTTTCGCTTGCCGTAAATTATCATCCTGATGAAGTAGCTTTTATCCTTATTGACTATAAGGGCGGCGGATTGACAGGTGCCTTTGAAGATTCTGACAGAGGAATAAAACTTCCTCATCTTGCCGGAACTATCACAAACCTTGACGGTGCTGCTGTAAAGCGTTCTTTGATTTCAATTCAAAGCGAATTACGCAGAAGACAGGCAATATTTAACGAAGCACGTAAAATTTCAAATGAAGGTACAATGGATATTTACACCTATCAGCAGTTGTACCGTGACAAAATAGTAACCGAGCCGGTTCCTCATTTGTTTATTATTTCGGACGAGTTTGCAGAGCTTAAAACGCAGCAACCCGAATTTATGGAACAGCTTATCAGTACCGCCCGTATCGGACGAAGCTTGGGTGTTCACCTTATACTCGCAACACAGAAGCCGAGCGGTGTTGTTGATGACCAAATTTGGAGTAACAGTAAATTCAGAGTATGTCTTAAAGTTCAAGACAAGGCAGACAGTCAGGATATGATTAAACGCCCGGATGCCGCCGAGCTCTCACAAACAGGTCGTTTTTATCTGCAAGTAGGATTTAACGAATTTTTCGCACTCGGTCAATCTGCTTGGTGCGGTGCTGAATATATACCTACGGAAACTGTTGAAAAATCTGTAGATAACAGCATACAGATAGTTGATAATCTTGGCAGAGTAATGATGAATGTTAAACCTGCAAAGAAAAAAACATCCGGTACAAAAGTAAAGCAAGTAGTATCTATTGTGAAATACCTTTCGGATTTAGCAAAAGAAGAAAAAATATCAGTTCGCCCTCTTTGGCTTGATCCTATACCGGAAATAATTGTTGTTGATGAAGTTAAGAAAAAGTACGGCATTGAAAACAAGGGAACATATATTAATCCTGTAGTTGGTGAGTACGATGATCCGTTTAACCAAAAGCAATGCGTTCTTACTGTTCCGTTTTCCGACGAAGGAAACTGTTTGATCTACGGTTCAACAGGTAACGGAAAAACAACATTCCTTACAACATTAACATATTCATTGATTGAAAATCATTCGGCAGACGAAGTAAATATTTACATTATGGATTTTGGTTCTGAAACGCTTAAAATGTTTGAAAAAGCACCGCAGGTCGGTGGTGTGGTAACATCTGCGGATGAAGAAAAAACAATTAATTTATTAAAGATGCTTAATAAAGAAATTGATGTTCGTAAAAACTTATTTGCTGAGTATGGCGGAGACTACACAAGTTATTGTCGCAACAGCGGAAAAATTGTTCCGAATATTATCGTCTTAATAAATAATTTCGCAGGTTT
Source organism: Acutalibacteraceae bacterium (assembly GCA_045642385.1). Taxonomy (GTDB): domain Bacteria; phylum Bacillota; class Clostridia; order Oscillospirales; family Acutalibacteraceae; genus RGIG2945. Next base: position 1,538 of record JAZUIT010000356.1, on the reverse strand, counting down.
TTCAGAGCAATATGAGGAATTATTGGATGTATTCAATTTGATTTCACGTGATGGTGTGAAGTACGGTATATATTTTGCCGTAACAGCAAACAATGCAAATGCCGTGCGATATAGAACTGCACAAAACTTTAAAATGATTTATACAATGCAGTTAAATGATGCATCGGATTATTCCCTCATTGTTGGCAAAACAGATGGTTTGGTTCCTTCAAAATATAAAGGACGCGGACTTGTTAAACTTGATAATGTTTATGAATTCCAAACAGCACGTTGTTGTGAGTCTGAAGACAATCAAGATTTTATTAGAACATATTGCAAAGAACTTGTGGTCAATGCGACATCTAAAGCCAGACGCATACCCGTCCTTCCTGAAAAAGTTGACTATGAATATATTAAGGATGACATAAACGGGTATAGTGACTTGCCTATCGGTGTTGCAAAAAAAGCACTGAATCTTGTTTCTTGCAATCTGGGCAATAAAGTTGTCTTTCCGATTGTTGCACAGGAATCATCATTTGCACTCAGTTTTGCAGATGAATTTATTAAAGTGCTTTCGGCGGTTGGCAAGGTTGGAATTTATGATTCCGAACAGGCAATTAGTTTCACAAAACAGAACGAATCTATTGAGAATATCACTGATGCAGAGCAGTTTGTAAAAACTGTATTTGCAGAAATGGTAGAAAGAAATAACACTTACAAAGACAGTAACATGAGTTTAGATTCACTTAATAAGTATGATGAAAAGATTTATGTTATTGTCGGACTTAAACTTTTCTATGACCGTTTAACAGATGACGGTAAAGAAAAATTTAAGGTTATGATGGAAAAAGCTGAAACATATTACAAAATTCATTTTGTAATAGTTGAATCGCTTTCACAATTTAATGGATATTCATACGATCCGTGGTTTAAACGAACTGTTCCGGGAACAGACGGTTTATGGATTGGTGACGGCGTCGCAGATCAGTATTTATTAAAAGTTGGCAAAATAACAAACACGCTTTATGAGGAAATAGGGAACGATTTTGGATATTTCTTTAATAAAGGCAAATTGACACTTATTAAACTGCTTTCTTCTGCAGATGAGGAGGATTAAGTTATGGACAAATTTCTTGTTGAAGTATACACACCGGTACTTAATCGTTCGTTTGATGTTTTTATTCCGATTCAATCGCCTATGTCCAACGTTTTGGAATTACTGAAAAAAGCAGTTGAGGAAATGTCCGGAGGTTTGTTTATTGCAAATGAAAACACAGCAATATGCCATCATGAAGATGGAAAAATAATCAATATTAACATGACTGTTTTAGAACTTGGAATTCACAACGGTTCAAAACTCATGCTGATATAAAAAAATATTAGGAGGAAAAATCATGGCAAAAGAAATTGTTTTAGAGGTAACACCGCAGGATCTTAGAACTGCGGCAGGAGAAATTGAAAGGCACGCTAAAGATTATGAGAAGGCGTATCAGGAGTTTTTTCGAATCACCGATGAAATGAAAGCAGAGTGGGATGGCGTAGATAATTTAGCGTACATT